>CALCWL010000348.1 GCA_937906285.1 uncultured Rhodanobacter sp.
CGTGGCGCTGCAGAACCTCGACGTCACCTTCGCCATCGACCGCGCCGGCGTGGTCGGTCCGGACGGCGCCACCCACTCGGGCAGCTTCGACCTGAGCTACCTGCGCTGCCTGCCGAACATGGTGATCATGGCGCCGGCCGACGAAAACGAGTGCCGCATGATGCTCTCCACCGGCTTCCAGCACGCCGGCCCGGCCGCCATCCGTTACCCGCGCGGCACCGGGCCGGGCGTGGTGATCCATCCGGAACTGGATACCCTGCCGATCGGCAAGGCCGAGCTGCGCCGGCGCGGCCATGGCCTGGCCCTGCTGAGCTTCGGCGCGATGCTGGCACCCGCCGCCGCGATCGCCGCCGAGTTCGACGCCACCCTGGTCAACATGCGCTTCGTGAAGCCGCTGGACGAGGCGCTGCTGGTGGAACTGGCGAAGACCCATGATGGCTTCGTCACCCTGGAAGACAACGCGGTCGCCGGCGGCGCCGGCTCCGCCGTGGCCGAATGCCTCGCCGCGCACGGCATCGTGCTGCCGATCCTGCACCTGGGCCTGCCGGACGTCTATCTGGAACACGGCAGCCGCGAGGAAGTGCTGGGCATGGCCGGACTGGACCTGCCGAGCATCCGCCACGCGATCCGTGCGCGCTTCCCGCAGGCGGGAACCTTGAGCCAGGCCAGCGCCTGAGCCCGTCGCCAGGCCGACGGGCACACCGACTGCCCGTGCGGCCACGCTCCCATCGACGCGGCAGCGGCAAACGCGGAATGGCGAACGCGCCATCGACCTACAGCATTTCCGTGAACAGCGGCGGAGTATCTGCCAACGCCGCCGGGTTATCTTGCAGCCCTGGCACGGGAATCATGCGCACAGGGAGTGGCAATGGTGTCGATGGGCGGGATGCTCGATCCGTGGCAGCAGCTGGAACGCTGGGCCGACCGGCATACCGTCGGCATCCGCGGCAAGGCAAGGCTGGTCTCGGCGCGCGCTGACAGCGTGCGGCAAGCCATCAGGCTTTCCGAGGGCCTGGCGGTCTACTGGATCCTGCGCGACTTCCGCGACCTGAATCTCCAGGGTGTCGTGAACGACATCGTCGAAGTGCTGCGCCAGTGCCTCATCGTCATGCTGACCACCACCGGCGGCGGCGCCCTGATCGGCGGCATCGCCGGGGGTATCGGTGGCGTCGGGGCCGGCGCGGTGCCCGGTGTCGTCATCGGCGCCGGCGCTGGCGCCCAGGTCGGCGAGTGGATACTGATCGCCATGGGCCTGAAGGCGCTGGCCGAGTACGTCGTCAACGACATGCCCGGGATCACCCGCGACTACTGGGCCGGCATTCATCAGGCCTGGCAAGCCGCCACCGCACCGCCGCTGCCGCAACAACCGGTCCGCATCGACCAGCTCGCCCTCCACCACGCCGCCGAGAAGATCGCCCGCGCCCACGTCGCCGTATTCGTCCTCCTGCTGATGGGCATCGTCGCCTACCTGGCCAAAGGCCGCGGCAGCATGGCCGAACTGGCCGAAAGCGTGCGCGGCAGCAAGGTCGGGCCGAGGTTCGCGGAGTGGATGGTGAGGAACGAAGGTAAGCTCAGGGCGGAGCCTAGACTTCGAGTTCGCAAAGAGACAGAAACAGAGGCACTCGGCTCGGGCGTGTCGAACAACGCACGAACCGCATCGAGATCAGCGCGACGCGACACTACAAAACCAGACGAAAATCCGCAAATTGCAACACAGGGGAACAAAAAAACATCGACCAAAAGCACCAAGTTCGGTGATGTACCGGAGGAAATCCACACTTCCAGCGGAGCAGTCATCAGGCCGACCGATGGCAAAACAACCACGATATTGGGAAGCTATTCATCAGACATGGACAACATCATCAATGGTGAATTGACATATCCCAAGACAACGAACTTTGGCACCAAACCCGGTGGATACAACGTACTGAATGTTCCCGACGGCATGTTCAAGAGCCGAACACCAAGACAGTTCTGGACTGACGTCAACAAACCATTCCTGGATGCCGCAATCCAACGAGGCGATCCGATCTACCTAGCCACCAAGCCAAGTGCAGATGTTTTGCTGAGATCCGACGGAAGTCTCACTGGCTTCGGTCGGGAAATAAAATACCTGACCAGCAGCGGCTATCATTACAACCCATCAACTGGATTGATGACTAAACCTTGAGGCAATCAAGTGATAGAACCATACGGAGAAGTCATCAAGGCCGTCCTTCGCGATTTTGCGAGTCTGAAGCTTGCCATCGAGAGCGACAGCGACTGCCAAACAACGCTATCGGGCCAGACGTACTCTTTGACGATATCAACCGAAAAAAGCTATCAGCCGTCAATACTCGCCTATCTGAGCCGCAACGGCCAAAAATTCGAAATCGGGATGTCTGCAAGAATCTTGGCTGCGAGAAAATTCGAAGCCGACATGAGTGAGCTCGCAGCGATCAAGGACAAGTACCACCTCGACACCGGTGGCGGCAACGCATCCATCAAGTCCAGCGGGATATACATCTACATCAAGGTGGCCATACGGCAAATCTTTGAGTTCGTTTCAGAATATGCGCAAGAAATAAGCTCCAACAACGAGCCATTTTATGCCAAGTACCTGTCCGGGGAACGCAAATTCATGAGCGACCTTGGACTTTAAACCCGGTGGTCAGACGGAAGTCATCGACCGCGACGTCGAAGTCTTGAGACCTACCGCAGCGACAATTATCGGTACATGGTCCATCCCCGGATGGACCATCGCCGCAGAAAGCAAGGACGTTCAGACGTTGGCAGCACAAGGAAGCGCCTTCGGCCTCATCGAGGGTGGCAATGACCGGGCGCAGTGAAGCCATCAATTCCATCAGGAAAGCATTGGCGATGCTTGACGAGCGTATGCAACGGAACGCCGGTTACGGGGTTTACATTCACGCCAAAGAACAACTTGGCCGGATGCTGGTGGAGTTAGGCCATCCTTATCTTGCACCCACCCCAAAGCGTGACTGGGTCGATATTGGCCTCATGGCAGCAAAGGAACTGGAAGCGCACGATATCGAGTTGGCTTGTGCACTGATAGATGCCGACTACGACTTCAAGCACACACGCTGAGAGAGCGGGTTCCCGCGGCAATGATCCGGCCGACCCTCAGACTCGCCCGCCACTCACCCGATCGCGCAACTCCAGATCCTGCGCGGTAAACACCTCGGCGTAGCCCGCTTCGGTGAGCAGCGCGCGGGCCGCTGGGCCCTGGTTCCAGCCGTGCTCGAACAGCAGCCAGCCATCAGGGTGCAGATGGGCACGGGCGTCGCGCACGATGTGGCGGATGGCGTCGAGGCCGTCGGGGCCGGAGGCGAGCGCCGCGGGTGGCTCGAAGCGCAGGTCGCCTTGCGTGAGGTGCGGGTCGGCGGCCTCGATGTACGGGGGGTTGGAAACGATCAGGTCGAAGTGCTGGCCAGCCAGCGGAGCCAGCCAGTCGCCATGTGCGAAGACCACGTTGCCGAGCCCCAGGTGTTGCGCATTGCGCTGGGCGACGGCGAGCGCGGCGGCGCTGGCGTCGGTGGCGACCACCCGGGCGCGTGGGCGCTCGCGCGCAATCGCGAGCGCGATCGCGCCGCTGCCGGTGCCGAGGTCGGCCACGCTGCAGGCAGCGACGAGCGGCAGGCGCTGCAGCGCCAGTTCCACCAACAGCTCGGTTTCCGGGCGCGGGATCAGCGTCGCCGGAGTGACCTCCAGGTCCAGGGTCCAGAAGCCGCGGTGGCCGACGAGGTAGGCCACCGGCTCGCCTGCTTCGCGGCGGGCCAGCAATTGCTGATAAGACGTCTGGACGTCCATTTCAAGCGGATCGTCGGCGTGCGCGAACAGCCAGCTTCGCGGCTGCCGCAGCACGTGCAGCAGCAGCAGTTCGGCCTCGGCGCGTTCGCCCAGCCGTTGCGTCGCCGCCGCCAGCGCCTCGCGCACGTCAGGCATTGCGCCCCGGCCCGCTCGCCGAAGGCGGCAGTTGCGGCGGCACCACGCCCGGCTTCGGCTCGCGCTTGCGCCAGTAGCCGCCGTGCGTCCACGCGTCGAAGGCCCAGCGCAGCCAGCCGATCAGCGCATTGGCCAGCCACAGCGCCCACGCCAGCATGGCGAGCTTGTAGATCCACAGCGGCAGGCTGAACGCACCGGCGAGCGGCAAGGCTCCGTTGCTGCGATCGGCGAACCAGTGCAGGTTCGACGCCGACGAACCGTTGCCGGCCACGTGCATGTCCGGCAGCCCCAGCAGGCCCTGCGGCACGGCACCGATCAGCACGCACAGCGCAAGCACGGTCAACGCCGCCAGGCCGAGTTGCAACAGGTTGAAGCGCAGGCGCTCGACCTGCTCCGGCGCCCGCATCCGCGCGCGCAGGCCCAGCGCGATCAGCCACACCACCACCAGCGCGAACGCACTCCAGGCGAAGGCGGAGAAGCCCAGCCCCAGCAGTACCCAGTGGCGCAGTCGCAGCGGCGTCGGCGCGTAACGCGCCAGCAGCCAGGCCGCGATCAACAGCACCAACACCTGCGACCAGTACAGCACGGCCGGCCCGTCGGTCGGACCCCAGGTCCACAATACCCAGCGGTCCTGCGGCAGTTGCAGGTTCAGGCCGATGTTGGCCGCCGGCGCATGCAGGTCCAGCGCCGGCGTGCGCACGCGCGCGGCCACGCCCAGCGGTTCGCGCAGGTGCACGGCGTAGTCGTGCGCGCCGGGCAGCAGCGGCAGACTCAGCTTGCCGTCGCGCACCGCCAGGTTGATCGGCTGGTTGTCGCGCCGGGCATCGAGCAACTCGCTGCCGGGTGGCAAGTCGATGGCGTGCTCGCCGCCGCGGGTGCTGCGCACGTGCAGGTCCAGCTGCAGCTCGCTGGCGCGTTCTCCCGTACGGACGGTCAACTGCGCGCCGTCGATGGCGAGGCTGTCGCCGGCCACGGCCACCGGCTGCGTGATCGCCAGCTGCAGCGTCTCGCCCGGCAGCGGATCGAACCGCAGGCCGTCATCGCTGGCGCTGGTCGGCACGCCTTCGGCATCCACGTGCCACATCGGCGCCGCGCCCACTTCCCACACCTCGGCGCGCTCGCCCAGCGGCGGTGCTTCCAGGGTGATCTTCGCGGAGCGATCGAGCTGGCTGCTCCAGCTCACCATCGATTCGCCGGCCTTGAAGG
>CALCWL010000349.1 GCA_937906285.1 uncultured Rhodanobacter sp.
ACTGATCGCCAACCGCGGCGAGATCGCCTGCCGCGTGATCCGCACCTGCCGCCGCCTCGGCATCCACACCATCGCGGTGTATTCGGAAGCGGACCAGGACGCGCAGCACGTGCGGATGGCCGACGAGGCGTGGCCGATCGGCGGCCCGCTGCCGGCCGACTCCTATCTGCGCATCGACGGCATCATCGATGCCGCGAAAGAAAGCGGCGCCCAGGCGATCCATCCCGGCTACGGCTTTCTTTCCGAAAACACCGCCTTCTCGCGTGCCTGCCAGCAGGCTGGCATCGTCTTCATCGGCCCCGATCCCGAAAGCATCGAGGCGATGGGCTCCAAGGCTGCTGCCAAACACCTGATGGCCAAACATGGCGTGCCGCTGGTGCCCGGCTACAGCGGCGACAAGCAGGACAGCGCCCATCTCGCCGAACAGGCACATGCCATCGGTTACCCGCTGATCATCAAGCCCTCGGCCGGCGGCGGCGGCAAGGGCATGCAGATCGTGCGTTCGGAAGCCGAGTTCCCCGAGGCGCTGGCCACCGCGCAACGCGTGGCGCTAGCCGCCTTCGGCGACGCCTCGATGCTGCTGGAGCGCTACGTCGAGCACCCGCGCCACATCGAGTTCCAGATCTTCGGCGACCGCCACGGCAACATCATTCATCTGGGCGAGCGCGAATGTTCCGCGCAGCGCCGCTACCAGAAGGTGCTGGAGGAAACCCCCTCGCCCTTCCTCACCCCGGAAAAGCGCGCCGACATGGGCGCCGCCGCGGTGGCCGCCGCCCGCGCGGTGAACTACGTGGGCGCCGGCACGGTCGAGTTCATCGTCGGCCCCGCGGGCGATTTCCACTTCATGGAAATGAACACTCGCCTGCAGGTCGAACATCCGGTCACCGAGCTGACCCACGGCGTGGACCTGGTGGAGTGGCAGCTGCGCATCGCTGATGGCGAACCGCTGCCGCTGGCCCAGCAGGACGTGGTCTCGCGCGGCCACGCGATCGAAGTACGCCTGTACGCCGAAGACCCCGACCAGAACTTCCTGCCTGGCTCCGGCAAGCTGCAGACCTTGCACCTGCCCGCCCCATCGACCCACGTGCGCCTCGACGGCGGCGTGGTCGAGGGCGACACGGTGACGATCTTCTACGACCCGATGATCGCCAAGCTGATCGTGTGGGACGAGGATCGCCCGAAGGCGCTGCAGCGCATGCGCGAGGCACTCGCGGCATGCGAGATCATCGGTCCGAAATCGAACATCGGTTTCCTCGAACGGTTGGTGCGCCATCCGGCCGTGGTCGAAGGCCGCATCGACACCGGTTATCTGGATCGCCACCTCGAAGAGTTCCTGGTCGGCGAGGCGGTGCCGGGCGAGGACGTGCTGTTCGCCGCCGCCACCGCCGCCCTGCTGCACGACGAAGCGAGCGTGGCCGGCGCCGCGACCGATCCGCATTCGCCGTGGGCTCGCGCCGATGCCTGGCGCATCGGCCACCCCGGCAAGCGCATCGTGGCGCTGGGCTGGCGCGAACAGCGTTTCGAGATCGAAGCGCGCGGGCACGCTGGCAACTATCAATTGCGCTACGGCGAAACCAGCTGCGAGGCGCAAGGCGCGTGCCTGTCGCACGACAACCTCAGCGCCCGCTTCGACGGCGAATCGCAACGCGTACCGTTGCACGTCGACGCCGCCCACGTGCTGCTGCACGACGCCCACGGCCAGCGCTACAGCTTCAGCCGCGCCGCCGCCTTCGCATGGGAAGCCACGGACACCGCCGGCGGCAACCAGATCATCGCGCCCATGCCGGGCCGCATCGTGCTGGTGAAAGCCAAGGCCGGCGACGCGGTCGAACAGGGCCAGGAACTGCTGGTGATGGAAGCGATGAAGATGGAACTGGCCTTGAAGGCGCCGCGCGCCGGCACCATCGAAAGCGTGAATGCCGCGCAAGGCGAGTTTGTCGAGGCCGATGCCGTACTGGTGCGTTTCGCCGATTGAGCTTCTTGAGCCCCTCTCCCCTCGGGAGAGGAGTCGGGGTGAGGGTTCGGGCAAGCCAGGGAGTTCACTTCGACCCCGCACCCTCATCCGCCCTTCGGGCACCTTCTCCCAAGGGGAGAAGGGAAATGATGTCCTTTGGAGCTTCTTGTCATGAACACCTCCACCCACGTCCGCATCGTCGAAGTCGGCGCCCGCGACGGTCTGCAGAACGAGAAGACCCTGCTGCCGGCCGCGGTGAAAATCGCGCTGATCGACCGGCTCTCCGCCACCGGCCTGAAGACCATCGAGGCCACCAGTTTCGTCAGTCCGAAGTGGGTACCGCAGCTGGCCGACGCGGCCGAGGTGTACGCCGGCATCCGCAAGCTGCCCGGGGTGAGCTATCCGGTACTGGTGCCCAACCTCACCGGCTACCAGCGCGCACGCGAAGTCGGCGCCACGCACATCGCCGTGTTCACCGCCGCCTCGGAGGCGTTCAACCGCAGGAACATCAACGCCTCGATCGACGAGTCGATCGAGCGCTTCATCCCGGTGCTGGAACAAGCTCGTGCCGACGGCGTGCAGGTGCGCGGCTACGTCTCCACCGTGCTCGGCTGCCCCTACCAGGGCGAGGTGCCGGTGGCCGACGTGGTGCGCGTGGCGCGGCGCCTGCACGAGCTGGGCTGCCACGAGATCTCGCTGGGCGACACCATCGGCGTGGGCACTCCGGCCAAGGCGCGCGCGATGCTGCACGCGGTGGCGCAGGAGGTGCCGATGGCCGCGCTCGCCGTGCACTTCCACGACACCTACGGCCAGGCGCTGGCGAACATCCTGGCCTGCCTGGAGGAAGGCGTGCGCGTGGTGGACAGCGCGGTCTCCGGCACCGGCGGCTGCCCCTACGCGAAGGGCGCCACCGGCAACGTGGCCAGCGAGGACGTGGTCTACATGCTGCACGGCTTAGGGCTGCAAACCGGCATCGACCTCGACCTGCTGATCGCCACCGGCGCCTGGCTCGCCGCGCAGCTGCACAAGGACACCGCCAGCCGGGTCACCCGCGCGCGCACGGCTACCGGCTGAGCCACCCGCGCTCCCCGCCCGACTCGTTATGATCGAAACCTCGATCGACGAGGGGACGAAAACGATGCGCGCGAGCCCGAAGATCCGGCGAACGATGGCACTCCTGCTGCTCCTGCTGGGTGCCGTGCTCGCGCCCGCGGCGGCGGCCAACGCCACGCCCAAGGGTGACTGGCTGCTGCTGCCTGAGCGCGTGTGGACGGCCGAGGGCGATGCCGCGCACACCGGCTGGGCGGTGCTGGTGCACGACGGCGTGATCGCGGCGGTGGGGCCGCGCGCAAACGTCAACGCGCCGGCCGAGGCGCAGCGCATCGAGTTGCCCGGCGCCACGCTCACGCCCGGCCTGATCGACCTGCACTCGCACCTGTTCCTGCATCCGTACAACGAGACGCTGTGGAACGACCAGGTGCTCACCGAGCCGCAAGACTACCGCACGCTGCTCGCTGCGAAGCACGCGCGCGACACCCTGCTCGCCGGCTTCACCACCCTGCGCGATCTCGGCACCGAGGGCGCCGGCTACGCCGACGTGTCGGTGCAGCGGGCGATCGACGAAGGCCTGATTCCCGGTCCGCGGCTGTTCGTGGCCACCCGTGCGATCGTCGCCACCGCCAGCTACGGCCCCGGCCCGCGCGGCTTCCGCCCGGATCTCGAACTGCCCGGCGGCGCACAGGAAGTCAGCGGCGTCGACCAGGCGATGGCCGCGGTGCGCGAGCAGGCCGCGCGCGGCGCCGACTGGATCAAGCTCTACGGCGACTACCGGGTCGGCCCCGACGGCGCCACCGCGCCCACCTTCACCCCCGCCGAGCTGAAGGCGCTGGTCGACACCGCGCACCAGCTCGGCCGTCCGGTCGCCGTGCACGCGGCCAGCGACGCCGGCGTGCGCTTGGCGGCCGAGGCCGGCGCAGACAGCATCGAGCACGGCTACGGCGCCAGCGAGGCGACGTTCAAGCTGCTCAGGCAGAAGGGTATCGCCTACGAGCCCACGCTCACCGCGGTCGAGGCCACCGAGCAGTACTTCCGCCACTACTTTCCCGGCCGCGATCCGCCCACGCCGCGCATGCAGGAGGCCGCGCGCGCGTTCCGCACCGCGCTGAAGCTGGGCGTGACCATCGGCAACGGCAGCGACGTGGGCGTGTTCGCGCACGGCGAGAACTGGCGCGAGCCGGCGGCGATGGTGGCCGCCGGCATGACGCCGGCGCAGGCGCTGCACGCAGCCACCGACGTGGCGGCGAAGATCCTGCGCCAGCAGGCCGTGTTCGGCCGCATCGCGCCCGGCCTGCGCGCCGACCTCGCGGCCTTTGCCGGCGACCCGGGCACGCAGATCGGCGACCTCGCCCATCCGGTGTTCGTGATGAAAGACGGCAGCGTCTACCGCCGTCCGTAGCCGCAAGCGCGGCGCTCAGTCGAGCGCCAGGCGCAGGAACGGCGAAGGCTCGCGCTCCACGAACTCGCGGCGTACGTGCGCCAGCAGCTCGCGCTGGCTGCCGAACGGCAGCAGCGCGGCGGCCTCCTCCAGCGAAACCCAGCGAAACGCCGAGTGCTCGCCGTCGAGGTGCACCTGCGCGTCGTCGGCGACCCGCGCCACGAAGACCGGCACGATTTCGATCGCATCCGTCGCGGCGAGGTAGACCTGCTCGCAGAAGCTGGTGGCCCAGAAGCTCTGCGGCTCCAGCGCGGCTTCCTCGCGCAGTTCGCGCAGCGCGGCCTGCCAGCCGGTCTCGCCCGCCTCGACATGGCCGGCGAGGTAACTCCACACGCCGTCGAGGTAGGCGCCGGTCCGCCGCGCCACCAGCGTCTGCGTGGCTGCACCCGCGCCACGCAGCGTCAGCACCGACACCATGGTGCTGCGCACCGGCAGGTGGCGTTCGGCGTTCATGCGGTGGCGAGCAGCGCGCGGCTGGCCGCCGCGCTAGGCCGGGCCGCCATGCGTTCGAACCATGGGCCAATCTTCGGCAAGGTGCGGTCGAACGGCTGGTTCACGCCGGCACCGAAATCCAGCCACACGTAAAGCCAGATGTCCGCCGCGCTGAAGCGCTCGCCGCACAGCCACGGCCCGGCGCCGAACAGCCCATCGAGCCAGGCCAGGCGATCCTGCGCGATGCGTTTCAGCCCGGCCGCCGCCTCGGGG
>CALCWL010000350.1 GCA_937906285.1 uncultured Rhodanobacter sp.
TTTGCATGAAAAACATCGCCCAATTCTTCGTCGACCGGCCGATCATGGCCGCCGTGCTGTCGCTGCTGTTCGTGATCACCGGCGCCATCGCGGTGTTCCAGCTGCCGATCAGCGAGTATCCGGAAGTGGTGCCGCCCACCGTGGTGGTGCACGCCAGCTATCCCGGCGCCAACCCCAAGGTGATCGCGCAGACCGTCGCCACGCCGTTGGAGGAACAGATCAACGGCGCCGAAGGCATGCTGTACACCTCCTCGCAGGCCACCAGTGACGGCAGCCTCACTCTTACCGTGACGTTCGCGCTCGGCACCGATCTCAACAACGCCCAGGTCGACGTGCAGAACCGCGTGGCGCAGGCGCTGCCGAAGCTGCCCGAGGAAGTGCAACGGCTCGGCGTGACCACGCAGAAGAGCTCGCCCGACCTCACCATGGTGGTGCACCTCACCTCGCCCGATCAGCGCTACGACATGCTGTACCTGTCGAACTACGCGCGCTTGCACGTGAAGGACGTGCTGGGCCGGCTCGACGGCGTGGGCGACGTGCAGATCTTCGGCGCCGGCGAATACTCGATGCGCGTGTGGCTGGACCCGCAGAAGCTGGCGCAGCGCTCGCTCACCACCGGCGACGTGATCGCCGCGATCCGCGAACAGAACGTGCAGGTCGCCGCCGGCGCGCTGAACGCGCCGCCCGGCCCGTCCAACTCCGCGTTCCAGCTCAACATCAACACCCGCGGCCGGCTGGTCAGCGAGGACGACTTCCGCCACATCATCGTGCGCACCGACGCCAACGGCGGCGTCACCCACCTGAGTGACGTGGCCAAGGTCGACCTGGGCTCGAACAACTACGCGCTGCGCAGCCTGCTCGACAACAAGCCGGCGGTGGCGCTGCCGATCTTCGCGCGGCCGGGTTCCAACGCGATCCAGATCTCCGACGAGGTGCGCGCCACCATGGCGCAGCTGAAGCAGGATTTCCCGCAAGGGGTGGATTACTCCATCGTCTACGACCCGACCGTATTCGTGCGCGGCTCGATCGAGGCGGTGGCGCACACCCTGCTCGAAGCGATCCTGCTGGTGGTGCTGGTGGTGATCCTGTTCCTGCAGACCTGGCGCGCC
>CALCWL010000351.1 GCA_937906285.1 uncultured Rhodanobacter sp.
GCTTGCCGACCGGTGCGCCGCTGGCCCATTCGGCGCCGGTGGTGTCGAGGAAATGCTTCATCGGCGCGGCCATGTTGCCGAAACGGGTGGGGCTGCCCATCGCCAGGCCCACGCAATCGACGAGGTCCTGCTTGTCGACGTAGGGTGCGCCGTCGGCGGGTTCGGGCGGCTGCGCCACTTCGGTCACCGGCGCCACCGGCGGCACCTGGCGCAGGCGCGCGCCCATGCCGGGCACCTCCTCGATGCCGCGGGCGATCAGGCGAGCCAGTTGGGCGGTGTGGCCGTTGCGGCTGTAGTACAGCACCAGGATTTCTCGGGTCATGCGGCGGATCCACGCGTTGAGGCATTCACGGGCAATGGGCTAGTGTACCGGCCGACACGACGACGATTGGCCCGGCATGTTGCCGCGGCCGCCCGAGGATACCGATGGACCGCCGCTTCGATCCCGATCGCATGCGCTATTTCCGCCGCTTCGTGTGGCAGCGCTTCATCGACGACAAGTGCTTCGAGACAGCCGGCGCGCTGTCCTACACCACGCTGGTGTCGCTGGTGCCGCTGACCGTGGCGGTGCTGGCGATGTTTGCGGTGTTTCCGGTGTTCGCAGGCGCGCGCGACACGCTGATCAGTTTCGTCTTCAACAACTTCGTGCCGGCCGCCGGCGAGAAGGTGCAGGCGGCGCTGCAGAGTTTCGCCGACAACGCCAAGGGGCTCACCGGCGTCAGCATCCTGGTGATGCTGTTCAGTGCGCTGTCGATGATGATCAGCATCGAGGACCGGCTCAACCGGATCTGGCGCGTGCACCAGGCGCGCCGCTGGAGCTCGCGCCTGCTGCTGTACTGGGCCGCGCTGACGCTGGGGCCGATCCTGGTCGGCGGCGGCATCGCCACCACGTCGTACGTCACCGCGATGCCGTTGCTCAGCGTGGCGGCGGGGCAGATCCATTCCATCGGCGCCAGCCTGCTGGCGACGCTGCCGTTCCTGGTGACGTTCTGCACGCTGTGGCTGATGTACGCGGTGATTCCCAACACCCGCGTATCCCGCCGTGATGCGGCGATCGGTGCGCTGCTGGGCGCGGTGCTGTTCGAGATCGCGCGCTGGGGTTTCGGCCAGTTCGTCGGGCATGCGCAGACCTACCAGCAGATCTACGGCGTGCTGGCGACGATCCCGATCTTCCTGCTGTGGATCTACCTGTCGTGGGTGATCGTGATCCTGGCTGCCTCGGTGGCGGCCTCGATCTCCGCCTACGAGTACGTGCCGCCATCCGCAACCCTGCCGGCGGGGGCCGAGTTCCTCGGCCTGCTGGTGGTGCTGGGGCTGTTCGTCGACGCGCAGCGCAAGGGCGCGTGCGTGGACGTGGCCGAGGTGCGGCTGTGTGCGCCGAGCCTCAGCGCGGGCGCGATCGCCGGCTATTTCGACGACCTGCAGGACGCCGACCTGATCCAGCGCGGCGAGGCGGGTGGCTGGCTGCTCAGCCGCAGCCTGGACAGCACCGACCTGCTGCGGCTGTATCGTTGCACCCATCACCGACTGCCGCTGCAACCGCACGAGGAGGCCGCGGCGATGAACGTGGTGCTGCCGGCGGAACTGCTGCTGCTGCTCGACGAGGTGGCCACTGCGCTGCACTCGAAGCTGGGCACCCGGCTCGACCAGATCTATCCCCCGGCCGCCGACCCGGCCGCCGACACTGAGGAACTCCCCGCATGATGTTGTTGAACCGCTTCGCCGCCATCGCCCTGGCGCTGGCCTTCGTCGCCCCGTTGCATGCCGCGATGCCGGAGCAGCCGACGCTCAAGGTCGGCACGCTCGATGGCGAGAGTTTCGACCTGGCCGCGCAGCGCGGGCATTGGGTCATCGTCAACTACTGGGCGACCTGGTGTGTGCCGTGCATCAAGGAGATGCCGGACATCTCGCACTTCGTCGCCGCGCACAGGAACGTGCGCGCGATCGGCCTGGCCTATGAGGACAGCGACACGGCCGACATCAAGGCGTTCCTGGCCAAGCACCCGGTGGTCTATCCGATCGCGCAGGTCACCGTGGACAAGCCGTTGAAGGATTTCGACGCACCGCGCGGCCTGCCGATGACCTACCTGATCGACCCGCAGGGCAGGGTGGCGCAGCAGAAGCTGGGGCCGGTGACCGAGGCCTTGCTCAAGCAGTGGATCGGGGCGGACTGATGCCGACGGCGCGGTTTCTCGTGGACGGTCGCGTGCAGGGCGTGTTCTTTCGCGCCAGCACCCGCGAGCAGGCGCTGGCGCTGGGCATTGCCGGTCACGCGAGGAACCTGGATGACGGACGCGTCGAAGTGCTGGCCAGCGGCAATGCCGAAGCGCTCGACGCGCTGGGGCGGTGGTTGTGGCAAGGTCCGCCAGCCGCCGCCGTGACCGCGGTCAGGCGCGAGGACCTTTCCGACCGGCAGTTGCAGGGTTTCCACACCGCCTGAGGTCGCCCGAACCCTGCGGCATGACTGTTTCTGCGGTAGGTGGACTTCAGCGCGTAGGGCGGGCACTGCCCGCCGGCGGCTTCGAGGCGCGACGGTGGCGGGCCGTGCCCGCCCTACGAGGCGCCGCCGAGAGCCTGGAGCTGGTCGGCCTGGTGCTCACGGGTGAGCGTGTCGATCAGTTCGCCCAGGTCGCCCTGCATGATCTCGGGCAGGCGGTAGAGGGTGAGGTTGATGCGGTGGTCGGTGATGCGGCCCTGCGGGTAGTTGTAGGTGCGGATGCGCTGGCTGCGGTCGCCGGAGCCCACCTGCAGGCGCCGTTCCTGCGCCTGCGCGGCGGCCTGCTTGCCTTGCGCCTCGTCGAGCAGGCGCGCCTTCAGCAGGCTCATCGCGCGCGCGCGGTTCTTGTGCTGACTGCGTTCGTCCTGGCACTCCACCACGGTGCCGGAGGGCAGGTGGGTGATGCGGATTGCCGAGTCGGTCTTGTTGACGTGCTGGCCGCCGGCGCCGGAGGCGCGGAAGGTATCCACTTTCAGGTCGGCCGGGTTGATCTCGATCTCGTCGATCTCGTCCAGCTCCGGCAGGATCGCGACGGTCGCGGCCGAGGTATGGATGCGGCCCTGCGATTCGGTTTCCGGCACGCGCTGCACGCGGTGCGTGCCCGATTCGAACTTCAGTTGCGAGTACGCGCCCTTGCCCTCGATGCGCGCCACGATCTCCTTGTAGCCGCCGTGCTCGCCGGCGTGCTCGCTGAGCACCTCGACGTGCCAGCGGCGGCTCTCGGCGTAGCGCACGTACATGCGGAACAGGTCGCCGGCGAAAATCGCCGCCTCGTCGCCGCCGGTGCCGGCGCGCACTTCCAGATAGAGATTGGCCTCGTCGCGCGGGTCCTTCGGCAGCAGCAACAGCTGCAGTTCGCCGTCGAGATCCTGCAGGCGACGCTCCAGGCGGGCGACGTCGTCGACGGCCATCTCTCGCAATTCGGGATCGTCCAGCATCGCCCGCGATTCGGCCAGTTCGCGCTCGGCACGCTCATGCTCGC
>CALCWL010000352.1 GCA_937906285.1 uncultured Rhodanobacter sp.
CGCCTGGGACAACGCCAAGAAGTACATCGAGGACGGCCACCACGGCGGCAAGGGCTCCGAGGCGCACAAGGCCGCGGTCACCGGCGACACCGTCGGCGACCCGTACAAGGACACCGCCGGCCCGGCGGTGAACCCGCTGATCAAGATCATCAACATCGTGGCCTTGCTGATGATCCCGCTGCTGTAACCGCGACCATCCGGCTCGACGAAAATCCCGCTGCGGCGGGATTTTCGTTTGTCGCCGCCGGAACCCGGCGGCTAGCGGCCGCACGAGGTACGCTCGACCGCTGGCCATCCCACGCCCGCCCCACAGGAGAAACCTCATGAGACTGGTCTGGCTCACCCTGGCGCTCGGCGTCACACTGACGGGCATGAACCCTGCCCACGCCAGCGACACCCCAACCGCGAAAACCTCTGCCGACCAGGCCGCCGCTGACGACCCATGGCGGTGGCTCGAAGACATCCACGGCAGTCGCTCGATGGACTGGGTGAAACAGGAGAACGCGCGCACGCAGTCCCGCTTCGCCAGCGATGCCGCCTTCGACAAGACGCGCGACGAGATCCTGCAGGTGCTCGACTCGGATGCACGCATTCCCTACGTCAACCGCATGGGCGGCGAGCTGTACAACTTCTGGCGCGACAAGACCCACCCGCGCGGCGTCTGGCGCCGCACCACGCTGGCCGAATACCGCAAGGCCGAGCCGGCGTGGGAGGTGCTGCTGGACATCGACGCGCTGAACCAGGCCGAGGGCAAGCGCTGGGTTTTCAAGGGCGTGCAATGCCTCAAGCCGGCGTTCGAGCGCTGCCTGGTGTCGCTGTCGCCCGACGGCGGCGACGCGGTGGCGGTGCGCGAGTTCAGCATCCCGAAGAAGGCGTTCGTGAAGGGCGGCTTCGAGCTGCCGGTGGCCAAGAGCGACGTTGGCTGGATCGACGAGGACACCATTTACGTGGGCACCGACTTCGGCCCCGGTTCGATGACCGCGTCCAGCTATCCGCGCATCGTCAAGGAGTGGAAGCGCGGCACGCCGCTGTCGGCCGCCACGATCGTGCACGAGGGCAAGCACGACGACCTCGCGGTCAGCGCCTTCCACGACCGCACGCCGGGTTACGAGCGCGACTTCGTGTCGGTGGCCAGGGATTTCTTCCACAGCGAGTTGTTCCTGCGCCATGACGGCAAACTGACCCGCCTCGACGTGCCCACCGACGCCGACGCCAATGCCCACCGCGAATGGCTGCTGGTACAGACCCGCTCGCCGTGGACGGTCGGCGGCGCCACCTATCCCTCCGGCGCGCTGCTGGCCACCCGCTTCGACGATTTCATGGCCGGCAAGCGCGAGTTCACCGTGCTGTTCAAGCCGGACGAGCACACCGCACTGTCCAGCTACGCCTGGACCCGCAACCACCTGATCCTCGATGTGCTGGACGACGTCAAGAGCCGGCTGGAAGTGCTCACCCCGCCGCGGATGGAGGGCATCGACGACGGCTGGCATCCGGAGACCCTGCCCGGCGCTCCCGCGCTCAGCACGATCAGCGTCGTCGATACCGACCCCGACCACAGCGACGAGTACTGGCTCGACGTCGCCGGTTTCCTCACCCCCGCCTCGCTCGAACGCGGCGTGCTGGGCAGCGCGCCGGCCGAGACGATCAAGCAGGAGCCGGCGTTCTTCGACGCGTCGAAATTCACCGTCAGCCAGCATTTCGTGACCTCGAAGGACGGTACCCGCGTACCGTATTTCGAGATTGCGCCCAAGGGCATCAAGCTGGACGGCACCAACCGCACCCTGCTCTACGGCTACGGCGGCTTCGAGGTGTCGCTGCTGCCGCACTACAGCGGCAGCATCGGGCGCGCCTGGCTGGATCGCGGCGGCGTCTACGTGGTCGCCAACATCCGCGGCGGCGGCGAATACGGCCCGCAGTGGCACCAGGCCGCGCTGAAGGCGAACCGCCCACGCGCGTACGAGGACTTCGCCGCCGTCGCGCAGGACCTGATCAAGCGCGGCGTCACCTCGGCGCAGCACCTGGGCGCCGAAGGCGGCAGCAACGGCGGCCTGCTGATGGGCAACATGCTGACGATGTATCCGCAGCTGTTCGGCGCGATCGCCTGCGAGGTGCCGCTGCTGGACATGAAGCGCTACTCGCACCTCTCCGCCGGCGCCTCGTGGATGGCCGAGTACGGCAACCCGGACACCGCCGACTGGAATTTCATCAAGACCTTCTCGCCGTACCAGAACGTGCGCAAGGACGGCCGCTACCCGCCGGTGCTGTTCTACACCGCCACCAGCGACGACCGCGTGGGCCCGGTGCAGGCACGCAAGATGGCGGCGAAGATGCAGGCGCAAGGCCACCCCGACGTGTGGTTCTACGAGAACCTCGAAGGCGGCCACGGCGCCGGCGCGGACAACCAGCAGTCCGCCCACATGCACGCGATGGCCTACGACTTCCTGTGGGATCAGCTGAAGTAGCGGCGATCGCCGCACGCTCGCGCGGGCGTGCGGCGATCGCGGTCGCTGAAGTATGCTGATCCGCCGATCGCAAGCCCTCCCGTCATGCCGTCACGCACCGCCATCAGCCATGAACTGCGCGAATGGATTCTCGCCACCACGCGGGCCGGCCACGGCGTGCCTGAGGTGCTCAAGCTGATGAAGGACAACGGCTACGATCCGCGGCAGAGCCGCAGCATCGTCGCCGAGGTGTTGAAGTTGCCGCTGGCCACCTTGCACGCCAGCACGGCCGCGCCGGCGCCGTGCGGGTTGCGCACGAAGCACCCCCAGGCGCCGGCAGTTTCCATCGGCGACCACGTCATCGGCGTGTCGCTGGGTGTCGACGAACCGCCGCTGCGCGTGCTGGAAAACATCCTGGACGACGCCGAATGCGCCGAGCTGATCGAGCTGGCGCGGCCGCGGCTGGCGCGCGCGCTCACCGTCGACGACGACGGCAAACAGCAGGTGGACCAGCGCCGCACCAGCGAGGGCATGTTCTTTTCCCTCGGCGAGCTGCCGCTGGTCGCGCGCATCGAGCAGCGCCTGGCCGACCTGCTCGGCCTGCCGGTCAGCCACGGCGAAGGGCTGCAGATCCTGCATTACCGCCCGGGCCAGGAGTACGAGCCGCATTTCGACTGGTTTGACCCCGCCTTGCCCGGCTACGACGCCATCACCCGTTCCGGCGGCCAGCGCATCGCCAGTGTGGTGATGTACCTCAACACGCCCGAGCTGGGCGGGGGTACCGCTTTCCCCGAGTTGGGCCTGACCATCACTGCACGTCGCGGTTCGGCCGTCTATTTCGCCTACGAAAGCGGCGACCCTCGCTCGCTGCATGCCGGTCTGCCGGTGATCTGCGGGGAGAAATGGATCGCCACCAAGTGGCTGCGTGAGCGTCCCTACCGCCACGGCCGCGGTGGCTGACACGCGGTGCTGCGATGCAGCAGGGTTTGGCGTATCCTAGCGGACTGTTTTTTCCCGCCTGAGGATTCCCATGGGTCTGCATCTTGTCCCCGCCGGTCGCGACGTGCCAAACGAAATCAACGTCATCATCGAGATCCCCAAGGACGCCGAACCGGTCAAGTACGAGGTGGACAAGGAATCGGGCGCGATCTTCGTCGACCGCATCCTGTCCACCCCGATGCGCTACCCGTGCAACTACGGCTACGTGCCCGGCACCCTGGGCGGCGACGGCGACCCGCTGGACGCGGTGGTGATCCTGCCGTTGTCGCTGGCCGTGGGCTCGGTGATCCGCTGCCACCCGGTCGGCATGCTGAAGATGACCGACGAG
>CALCWL010000353.1 GCA_937906285.1 uncultured Rhodanobacter sp.
GTGCCGCTGCGCCATGCGGTTGGTGTAGTGGTTGTTGTCGACCAGGGCGGAGTACTCGTCCGGGCCGGTCACCTCGTGGATGCAGAAGGCGCCGCCGTGGCGCGCGCTGAAGTGTCCGATCTGCAGCCAGATGCGTGCGGTCTCGAACAGCATCTCGGCGCCGTGCACGAGCAGGAACGCCTCGTCGCCGCTGGCGTCGACGTAGAGGCGGATCGCCCAGGCCACCGCCGCGTTGATGTGGTACTGCGCCGAGCCGCTGGGGAAATAGGAGGAACATTCGTCGCCGCTGATCGTGCGCCACGCGTACAGCGCGCCGCGCGGGTGGTCCAGCTCGCGCGCATGGCGGCGCGCGTGGTCCAGCGTGCGGTAGCGGTACAGCAACATCGCGCGCGCCAGTTCCGGCGCCAGGGTGGCCAGCACCGGCAGCATGAACACCTCGGCGTCCCAGAAATAGTGACCTTCGTAGCCTTCGCCGGTGAGGCCCTTGGCGGCGGTGGTGCCATGGCTGTCGCGGCTGCTCGACTGGAACACGTGAAACAGGTTGAAGCGCAGCGCCTGCTCGGTCGACGGGTCGCCGTCGATGGCGAGGTCGGCCTGGGTCCATAGTGCGGACAATGACCGGGCCTGTCGCGCCAGCAGCGCCGGATAGCCGAGTGCGCCCGCCGCGTCCAGCGAGGCTTGCGCGCGCGCGAGCAGGTCGCTGGTCTGGTCCCCGGCAAAGGGCGAGGTGAAAGCGTAAGCGACGTATTTTTCCAGGACGACCGCCTGGCCTGGCGCAAGCACGCCCTCGTAGAACTGGGTGACGCCGTGCGGCGCCAGGTTGGCGTGGCGGAACTGCAGTTCGCCGGCATGCCTGTGCCGCTGCGCGCAGACCAGCCGGATGCCGCTGTGGGTGGTCTGCTGGCCGACCCAGGCGAGGTCTTCCGCGGCGTGCGCGTCGCAGGTGCCCAGGCCGCCGTCGATGCGGCTGCCGATGCGCGGGTCGAAGCCCTGTTCGGCGGCCTCGCGCGCAGTGCTGATGGAGGACTCCAGCGTGATCGGCCCGGCGTAGTCGAGCGAGCGCACGCGGTAGTGGATTGCCAGCAGGCCGGCGTCCTCCAGACTCACGATGCGCTCGGCCTCGATCTCCAGCGTGGCGCCTTCCGGCGAGCGCCAGCGCAAGCGGCGCCGGTAGCAGCCCTGGCGCAGGTCGAGCGCGCGTTCGAACTGCAGCCAGCTGCCCTGGTCCAGCCGCACCGGCGTATCGCCGAGGCGCAGGTGGATGCGCGCGGCATCGGCGACCGGGATGCGCGTGTCGGTATGCGCGGCGAAGCCGGGGAACCGTTCGTGGTAGTCGATCGGGCTGCGTTCCCACACGGCGGACAGCAAGGTGGCCTGGCTGGGGCTGTCGCTTTCCTCCAGGTTGCCGCGCACGCCGAGGGTGCCGTTGGCCAGCGCGAACAGGCTCTCGTCCTGCGCAAAGCCGGCCGGGTCGGTGCCGTGGCGCACCAGCAGCCAAGGGTCGACCGCGACCTCGGCGCCGGCGGACGGCAGCTCGGCATCGAGCAGCACGGCTGCGTTGCTGTCCACCATGAGTCCCCAATTCTCCGTCCGGCGCACCGGGCCGGGCGGCCCGCGAGGCTGCGGCTGGCGGCGAGCTTGCCAGCAATTGTTATCGGTATCAAGATACCGATAACAATTGCTGTGGAGATCGCCATGCCCATGCTGTGGCGGGAAGCGGCGGCCGGGGTCTCGCGCTCGCCCCGTGCGCCACCGCGCAGCCAGCGCCGGCCCGGCGCGAGCTTGCATCGGCACGGCGAATGTCGACACACTGCGGGCGCCGGCCCGCGCCATCGCCGGGCGGCAGCGTGGTGGCACCGGGCCGGGATCGGCCAGACCAACAGGGAACCGGGCAGTTGAGCAAGAAGGGCGCGCGCCGGCACGCGTCGGGCGGCCTGACCATGGCCGACCTGGCGCAGCTGGCCGGGGTATCCAAAATCACCGTCTCGCGGGCGCTGGGCAACAGCCCGCTGGTCAATGCGCAGACGCGCGAGCGGATCCAGGCGCTGGCGCGCGAGCACGACTACAAGCTCAACATCAGCGCGCGCAACCTGCGCCTGCGCCGCAGCCATACCGTGGCGGTGATCGTGGAGATGAAGCCCTCCACCGACCGCACCATGTTCGACCCGTATCCGCTGGTGCTGCTGGGCGGCATCTCGCAGGAACTGACCGCGGCCGGCTACAGCGTGCTGCTGACCACCCGCCAGGGCGCCAGCGCGGCGGCGGTGCAGGCCGCCGACGGACTGATCCTGCTGGGCCAGGGCGCGCACCAGGACGCGGTGCGCCGCTTCGACAAGCTGAACCTGCCGATGGTGGTGTGGGGCGCGCAGTCGGCCAGCGACGCGCATGTGGTGGTGGGCAGCGACAACCGCCTCGGCGGCGCGGTGGTGGCGCGGCACTTCATTGCGCTGGGCCGGCGCCGACCGGTGTTCATCGGCAATCCCAGCCACCCGGAGATTTTCGAACGCCTGAACGGCTTCATCGACGCGCTGGCAGTGCGCGGGATCAAGCCGCTGCTGATGCGGCGCGACGAGTTCACCGTGGACTCGGGCATGGACGCGGTGCGCTCGTTGCATGAACGCAAGGTGGGCTTCGACGCGATCTTTGCCTGCAACGACCTGCTGGCGATGGGCGCGATCCGCGCCACCCTGGATCTCGGCCGTTCGGTGCCGGCCGACGTGTCGGTGGTGGGCTACGACGACATGCCGCTGGGCGCCAGCTTCCTGCCGCCGCTGAGTTCGGTGCGGCAGGACTGGCAGGAAGGCGGCATGCTGCTGGCGCGCAAGGTGCTGGCGCTGATCGAGGGCGAGCCGGCCGAATCGGAATGCCTGCCGGTCAACCTGATTGTTCGCTCCACCTGAGCCATGGCGGGTCGCCAGCGCTTGTGAGGAAAACCACTTCCCGTGGTTTGCTTCCGGGCCCGCTCACGCGATCAGTCGCTCGCCTGACCGATCCGCGACCGGGCACCGGGCTGTTGCTCCCGCGTTGCCTCAACTCGGGCATCGGGCAACCGCTCCGTGCGTTGCCTCAACTCGGGCATCGGGCAACCGCTCCGTGCGTTGCCTCAACTCGGGCATCCATGCCCTCGCCATGCCCTCGCCATGCCTTCACCATGGCCGGCCCGAGAGGTTGAAAAGTTCGCAACCTCCCGGCGGTGCGTCGAGCCTTCAGCCTTCGGCTTCGCCCTCGCCGGCACCGCGACTCATCTGCGCCGGCGTCAGGGTAAGCCGGAAGCAGCTGCCGCCGCCGGCCACGCG
>CALCWL010000354.1 GCA_937906285.1 uncultured Rhodanobacter sp.
CAAGCAGCCGCGGTTCCCGCTGGCCAACGCGCTGCCCGGCCTGCTGCTGGCCGGCACCTTGCTGCTGTGGAGTCGCCGCGCGTGGCTCTCGTTCGGCCTGGCGTTCACCCTGCAAGGTCTGGTCTACGGCGTCAACGCGCTGAAGGTGGCCAACCTCGGCACGCCGCTGCTGCCGGACGATTTCCGCATGGTCGGCCAGTTGCGCAAGGGCGGCATGCACCTGCTCGCCGGCTACCTGCCGCACAGTCCGTGGCCGTATCTCGCGTTGCTGGCGGCGTTGGCGCTGGTGGTGCTGGCATGGCGCTACGAGCCGCCGGTGGTGCCGCGGCATACCGGCGGCAAGCGTCTTGCCGCCTGCGGCCTGCTGGCCGCCGCGTTCGTCAGCCTGCTGGTCGGCCTGTCCGCGTGGGGCAAGCTCTACAACGCGCGGGTGCTGTGGCTGGAGCCGTGGTCGGCCCGGGTCACCACCAATCATTCGGGCCTGATCAGCTCGCTGATGCTGTTCCACCTGCAATACGGCGGCAGCCACCGCAAGCCCGACCGTGCCGCCGCCGAGCGGCTGATCGCGCAATCCGCACCGGCGCTGCAGCAGGCACTGCAGCAGCCGGCGCCAACGGGCGAGCTGCCCGACATCGTGGTGGTGCAGAGCGAATCGTTCTTCGATCCCACCATCATGCACGGCTACGAGCACAGCAACTTCGCACCCAACCTGCGCCGGCTTGCCCGGCATGGCGTCAGCGGCAAACTGCACGTGCCCACCTTCGGCGGCGGCACCATCCGCACCGAGTTCGAGTTCCTCACCGGCCTGTCGCTGCGCTACTTCGACAACCTGCAATTCCCCTACCTGCAGATGAGCCACAAGTCGCTGCCCAGCCTGGTGCGCACGCTGGCGTCGCACGGCTACAGCACGCTCGCCCTGCACGGCAACGACCCGGCGTTCTGGAACCGCACCACCGCGTTCCAGGCGATCGGTTTCGACCGCTTCGTGTCGCAGTCGTCGTTCCCGGCGCATGCGCCAAACGACGGCAAGTACATGGCCGACAGCGCGATGACCGACGAGATCATCGCCCAACTGAAGGACAACGGCCCGCCGCAGTTCGTCTTCGCCATCAGCATCGAGGCGCACGGTCCCTACGACATCGAGCCCGCGCAAGTCGCCGAGCGCGACGCCATCGAAGTGCCTGCCGGCATCACCGGCCGCGACAAACTGGAGCTGCAGACCTACCTCTATCACCTCAAGCACGCCGACGCCGAACTCGGCCGGCTGGTGAAGCTGCTCGCCAAGCGCGACCGGCCCAGCGTGGTGCTTTTCTACGGCGATCACCTGCCCGGCCTCAGCAACAGTTACCACACCACCGGCTTCGTCGACGGCGGCGACATGCTGAGCCAGGCCGGCGTGTGGCTGCTGGTCGATCCGAAACAGCCGTCCAAACCCGTGCAGGCCGACACCGCCTCCTGGCTGCTGCCGGGCAAGCTGCTCGCCCATGTCGGCATCCACGACGATCCCTATTTCGCCCTGACCGAGCTGGTCGGCCCGCAGATCGCCGCCCTCACCGCCGCCCCCGGCACACCGCCGCGCCCGGAGAGCGACGAGCAGCGGCAACTGGACAAGGCGATGGCCGGCGTCGACCAGTTGCGCATGGGCGGCAAGCTGGATTCGATGCTGGCCAAGGCACTGGACGCGGCCGCAGCGATGACGCAAGTGGTCCACGCCGGGACGACGCCTCCGGCGACCGAGGAAAGGGCCGCCACGGCGCATTGATCGACCTGCGGTGACGGCGTGGGCGCAAAGTGCCAGGGGATGCACATTCGCCGCCATGGAAGGCGCCATGCCCGCCATCACGTCGCATCCACCCGCATCATTTCCCGGTAGCGGCAACTGGAGCCACGCCCAGCTCAAGCTCGCCTTCGCCTTCTACTGCCAGACGCCGTTCGGCAAGTTGCACAGCCGGAACCCTGCGATCGTGGAACTGGCCCGGCTGATTGGGCGTACGCCGGGCGCGCTGGCGATGAAATTGGTCAACTTCGCCAGCCTCGATCCGTCGATAACGGGCACGGGCCGCAAGGGTCTGAGCGGTGCGTCGTCGCGGGACCGGGAAATCTGGGACGAGTTCCACGCCGATTGGGAAGGCCTCGCCGTCGAGTGCGAACAACTGCGTCAGCAGCTGCGACACGAACATGGCCTGAAGGCTGCGGAACCGCGCGCCGTTCGCGACGCTCCCACGCTTGCCGACTATACCGGCGAAATGCGCCAAGCCATCGTGCAACAGCGCATCAAGCAGGAGTTCTTCCGGCGCACCGTGCTCGCCAGCTATCGCGGGCGCTGCTGCATTTCCGGCGTCACGGAGCCGCGTCTGCTCGTCGCCAGCCACATCGTGCCGTGGCGGGCGGACAAGGCAAATCGCCTGAATCCCAGCAACGGACTCTGTCTTTCAGCGATCCACGACAAGGCCTTCGACAGCTACTTGTTCTCACTGACCGACGACAACCGGGGCGTGCTGTCCCAGCCACTAAAGGCCAGCAAGGATGCGTTTTTGCAGGAAGTGTTCTGGCCGATCGAGGACCGTTCCATCGAGTTACCGGAACGATTCAGACCCAACCCCGCACTTATACGCAATCACCGGGAAACCATGCTGGGGGAACGGACATGAAGAACATCACCATCGGCTCCACCGGTCCGAACTGGCAAGTCGCAGCGAGGGCGCGCTTCTACGCGGAGAGAGGCGAGGGTGAGGAGTATGCCTTTGGGACGACGCCTGCCGACGCATTGACGAAACTGGAAATGCGCGAAGCGGCAGCCCATTCCACGTTCGGCGAATCGCTTGCCGAAGAAGTCGCCTTCCTCGCCCTGGGAGCCGCCGATGTTCTCAAGGAGCATCGCGGCGAGTCTCTTGATGCGTACGACGGCTACATGGGCTTCATTGGCAAGATCATCTATCACGCGCCGCTGTTGTCCGAACGTTGGCGGCGCATGGATGTGGAGGAGTTCGGCGGCGTTTGGCTCTACGACGTCACCGAAAGGTTTGGTCGCGAATGGGCCGAGGGGCTTTTCAATGGAACAGATGTAAGTCCAGCGAGTCTGCTCGAATCCATCATCGAAGATGAGATGGGGAAATGAGGACGGGGAAATGACGATGGTTGGATGCCAATTTGAGATGACGGCTGCGCCGTATTGACAACAGCTACACAACCCCTCACGATGTATATCTGTTGTCCATGCGCCTCAGGAGATCCCCATGCGAGCCGCCGCGATCAATCTGCGAGCATTGCCCGAGCAGCGCGACCTGATCGACCAGGCCGCCATGCTGCTGGGCAAGAACCGCTCTGATTTCATGCTGGAAGCGGCCTGCGAGCGCGCGCAGGCGGTGTTGCTCGATCAGGTCCATTTCGCTCTCGACGAGGACCGGTTCAGGCAGTTTGTCGAGCTGCTCGACGCGCCTCCCGAGCCCAACCACGGTCTCGCGCGATTGCTCGCGGTGAAGGCGCCGTGGAAAAAGGCGTGAGTCTCGGGCTGACGCCGCCGCAGCCACTGACAGCGACGCACCGGCTCGACGATTTCGATTGCGGTGAAGCCGTGCTCGACGAGTGGCTCAGGCAGCGTGCGCTGGCCAATCAGGCCAGCAGGGCCAGCCGAACCTTCGTGGTCGCAGACCGCAATGGTTGTGTCCGCGGCTACTACGCGCTGGCGACCGGTGCCGTGGCCCACCAGATCGCCACCGGCAAGGTGCGGCGAAATATGCCCGATCCGATTCCGGTGATCGTGCTGGCCCGCTTGGCCGTCGACCGGCGCGCGCAAGGGCATCAGCTTGGCAGTGCCTTGTTGCGGGACGCGCTTGAGCGGACGGTGGCCGTCGCGCGGCAGGCCGGCGTTCGCGCGCTGCTGGTGCATGCGTTGCACGAACGTGCCAAAGCGTTCTACGAACATTACGGGTTTCAGGCCTCGCCGCTGGACCCATTGACTTTGATGCTGCGCATGAGCTCCGACGAGTCCTGAGCCGCAGGCGATGGCGGGGTTTTCCGCGCCGAGTGCCCTTCGACTTCGCCGCTGCGCGGCTGCGCTCAGGGGGAACGGCTTGGGACGGCTATGCGCAAAGCGAGCGGATTGGAGCGGCTGAGCTCGGCGGGAACGGGTTAGGACGGGTAACTTGCGCGCGCAAAGAAAAACCCCGCCGAGGCGGGGTTTTTCGCGTCGCTTGCTCTTCGACCTCGCCGCTGCGCGGCTACGTTCAGAGTCTGCCCCGGACTTGATCCGGGGGCGAACGGCTTGGGCCGGATCAGAAATCCATGCCGCCCATGCCGCCCATGCCGCCGCCCATGCCGCCGGCGCCGTGGTTGTGCTCTTCCTTCTTCGGCAGCTCGGCGACGATCGCCTCGGTGGTGATCGCCAGGCCGGCGACCGAAGAAGCGTGCTGCAGGGCCGAGCGGGTCACCTTGGTCGGATCCAGGATGCCCATCGCCACCATGTCGCCGAACTCGCCGGTGGCCGCGTTGTAGCCGAAGTTGCCCTTGCCTTCCTTGACCTTGTTGAGGATCACGGAGGGCTCTTCGCCGGCGTTGGCGACGATCGAGCGCAGCGGTGCTTCCAGCGCGCGACGGGTGATCGCGATGCCCAGGTCCTGGTCGGCGTTGTCGCCCTTCAGGCCTTCGACGGCCTTCAGCGCGCGGATCAGCGCCACGCCACCGCCGGGGACCACGCCTTCCTCGACCGCTGCGCGCGTGGCGTGCAGGGCGTCTTCGACGCGGGCCTTCTTTTCCTTCATCTCGATCTCGGTGCCGGCACCGACCTTGATCACGGCAACACCGCCGGCCAGCTTGGCCACGCGCTCCTGCAGCTTCTCGCGGTCGTAGTCGGAG
>CALCWL010000355.1 GCA_937906285.1 uncultured Rhodanobacter sp.
ACTACCTCGCCGTCTCCGCCGCGGTCTTTCGCAGCCGCCGCGACCAGCTGTGGCAACTGGTGCTGAGCCCGCACGGCGTGCCCGGCGGGTACCGCGCGCCGCGCTGAAGAGCGAGACCCTGTTCGCTTGTCCGTTGGCGCCGCCGCGAGACCGCAGCCATCCGCGCCAACTCACGGCGCGTAAAACCGATGGGAGTGATATCCATGAAACTCAAGAACGAAGAGTTGCCCGAACGTCGCAAAGACAATCGGAAGCACGAGCAGGAAGCTATCGATTCGCGCGACCACGAGAAACAGCGCGAGACCGCGGCGAGGAACACTGCCCCGAAGGCAAGGAAGTCGAAGAAATCCGGCGGTTCCTGACAACCCGACCGCAACATGCCGTCGCGAGGCGATGCCGCTGCCCCATGGCGCCGGCCGCTGCCCGGTTCCACTGCGCCGGCTGCAGCAAGGCCGCCTGCCCGCCCCGGGATTGAATCCGCCGCCACCTGCCGCGACACTTCCGGCATGACACTCCGCCGACTTGCGCACCTCTCCGTTGCCTGCTTCCTGCTGTTCGCCAGCGCCGCCGCATGGGCCAGGCCCGCGCTGTGGGTGGTGAAGGATGCCGACACCACGATCTACCTGTTCGGCACCGTGCACCTGCTGCCGAACGACACTGACTGGCGCTACCCGGCGTTGGACAAGGCCCTGGCAGACAGCGATTCGCTGACCATCGAGCTGACCAACGACGATCAGGCACACATGCAGGCGCTGGTACTGGAGTACGGGCTGGATCCCACCCACCCGCTGTCGGGCAAGCTCAGCGTCGCCGAAAACGCCACCCTGGCCAAGGCCGCGCAAGCCGTCGGCCTGCCCGGCGGCGCCAACACCTTGCAGGTGATGCGGCCGTGGCTGGCCGGCCTGACGCTGGCGGTGGCGCCGTTGCTGAAAGCCGGAATGGACCCAGCGCGCGGCGTCGACAAACTGCTCAAGGCGCAGATGCTAGCCGCCGGCAAACCGGTCGACGGGCTGGAAACCGCCGAGCAGCAGATTCGTTTCCTCGCCGACCTGCCTGCCGATGTCGAACTCGATTTCCTGCGCTCCACCCTGCGCGACATCGACAAGGGCAGCGCCGAGCTCACCACGCTGATCGGCGCCTGGAAGAGCGGCGACGTCGTCACCATCGCCCGCATCGAGGACGAGGACCTGGCACGCCACGCGCCCGCGCTGTACCAGCGCCTGCTGGTGCAACGCAACCAGGCCTGGGCGACGAAGATCGTCGCGATGCTGCAGCAACCAGGTACCGTCTTCATCGCGGTCGGCGCCGCCCATCTGGCCGGGCCGGACAGCGTGCAGGCGCAGTTGCGCAAGCTCGGCGTCGAAACCGCGCGCACCCCGTAAGGCGGGCCCCGCCCGCCGGCCCTTTCGCCCATCGCGGCCGGCAACGGCGGGCCATGTCCGCCCTACAAGAACCCGGCCCTTTCTGGCACCATCGACCGGTTATCCGCGCCGCGCGCGCCACTTTCCAAGATCCAACCCATGAACCTGCAAGCCAATTACGAACAGATCCCGCTCAAGGAATACGCCGAGCG
>CALCWL010000356.1 GCA_937906285.1 uncultured Rhodanobacter sp.
CGCGGGCTGCCGACGTAGGCCACGCAGTTGAAGGTCATCGAGCCGGCATCGAGGCCCTCCAGTTGCACGTAGGGCGCCGGCGCGGCCAGTGTGCCCGGGTGTGCGCCGAGCACCTCCAGCGCCAGTGCCCGTACCTTGTCGGCGTCGGTGTCCAGCGGCATCGGCAGCTTGATCTGCACGCGGCCCAGCGCGTTGGCCTGGGTCACGTTGCGCACGTTTTCGGTGATCAGCTGCGAGTTCGGCACGATCACCGTGGAGCGGTCCCACAACTGGATCTCGGTGGCGCGCACGTTGATCCGGCGGATGTCGCCCTCGACCTCGTTGAGGCTGACCCAGTCGCCCACCTTCACCGGCCGCTCCACCAGCAGGATCAGGCCGGAGATGAAGTTCTGCACGATCGCCTGCAGGCCGAAGCCGATGCCCACCGACAGCGCGCTGACGATCCAGGTGATGCTGGTCAGGTTGACGTGCAGCGCGGCCAGGGTGAGCACCAGCACCAGCAGGCCGCCGAGGTAGCCGAGCAGGGTGACGATGGAATCCTGCATGCCCGGTTCCATCGTCGACTTGGGCAGCAACTGCTCGCGCAGCCAGCGCTTGAGCATGTGCAGCAGCACGCCGCCGACCACCAGCACCAGCACCGCCCGGAAGATGTTGCCGGGATTGATCGGCAGATCGCCCAGTTTCAGGTTGCCGAAGGTGCGCACGGCACTGGCCAGCAGGTCGCCCGGGCCGGCGCCGAACGGGGTCAGCACGATGGCAATGGCCAGCAGGGTCAGCAGCACCCTGGCGATGCCGGCGAGCAGGGTAGCGGCCTGGTCCAGCGCATGCGGCGCCAGCTGGAAGGATGTCTGCAGCCGCTGGCCGCCGCGTTCGTGCGGCGAGAGCGCGATGTGGATCAGATCGTTCAACAGGTGGCCGAGCAGCCACGCACTGGCCACCACCACGCCGACCCAGAGCATCTGCACCGCGGCGAAGAAGGCCAGCGCGATGTAACCGGTGGCCACGCCCAGCCAGCTCACCAGCACGCCGAGCACCGCGCCGGCGCCGAGCGCGCCGACCCACAACGGCCGATGCTCGACCACGCCCTCGGCTGCCGCCTGTCGCCGCGCGCCGCGCAAACGCCACCAGCCCGCCGCGATCAGGCCGCTGACCACCAGCGCCACCGCGCCGCGCGTGGCCACCGTGGTCGCCAGGCTGGAGCCGATCGTGCGGCTGATGCGCTCGATCAGGCCGAACAGCAGCGCGGCGGCGCCGAGCAGCCAGGGCAGCATGCGCAGCCGCTGTGCGGCGAGATCGGACAGCGGCGGCAGGCGCCAGCTCGGCCGGCGTACGGAGAGCAGCGCACGACCCAGCCCGGTGACAAACGCGGCAAACAGCACCAGCCGCACCGCCGAGCGCGCCAACGCGTCGAGGTCCGGCGCGAGGATGTCGTTCCAGTTCAGGCCCAGATACATCAGCTGGGCGGCGATGCCGGTGGTAAGCAGCGCCGTGAGCGCGACCGCCACTGCCATCGCGCTGCGGCGCAAGTGGCCGTCCGGTACGTGGCGCGTGGCCAGGCGCAGCAGCAGACTATCGAGCAGCCAGCGTCCCAGGCCCAGCCACAGCAACGCGCCGATCAGGCACAGCAGCAACGGCGTGCGGTTCGATGTTTCCCACGCCTCGCTCCAGGCATCGGCCACGCGGTTGCCGAGACGGTCCAGCCGCGCCAGGTCGTCGGGGAAACTGCGCGCCGGCTCGCTCCAGAACGCGCTGCCGAACGGCGACGCCGTGCGCGATGCCAACCGGGCCTGGAACTCGTCGTTGCGCAGGCCGGTGATCTGCGCGGCCAGTTGCAAAGCGTTCTGGCCCAGCAGCTGCGCCTGCTTGACCTGCGCATCCAGCGCGGCGCCGGCCTTGTCCAGTTGCCGCCGCTGGGCCGCGACCTGCGCCGCTTCCGGCGCCGCGCCCTTGGCTGGCGGCGCACCCAGCACGTCGAGCTGCGCCTGCAGCGCGGCCAGTTGGGGCGTCAGATCACTGACCAGTTGCCGCGCCTGGTCCTGCACGGCCAGCGCATCGTTGCGCAAGTCGCCGAGCGAGCTGGCGGCACGCTTGTCCTTCAATGCTGCCTTGAGCGCGTCGAGACGGTCGTCCAACTGCTGCAGCGACTGCGCCGGCGTGACGACGCTCGCCGCCGAGGCCGGCGCGGCGTCGCCCTGCTGGGCGTGCACGACGAGGCTGCCAAAGGCAAGCAGGATCAGCAGGAGCAAGCGGCATGGCATGGACATCCGCGCATGATCGGAGCGGTGCGACAGGCGGTCAATCGCGTTCGTGCCCTGCGTGGCGTCACGCATGGCGGCGGTTCAGCTTGGCTTGCGCGGTGGGCCGCTTGGCGCACGGCACGGACAAGGTTCGCGAGACGCGTCGTGGTCGCCGGTCATGCACGGGTTCTTGCATGCGGGCAGTCGCGCACCCACGCTAGGGTACCTGCCCGCCGCGTGTCGTCCCATGGTCTTCCGCTGGTTCGAATCCCTCATCGACGCGTTCAAGGAACCGGTCGACGGCATGCCGCCGCGGCCGGTGTGGCGCTTCTACGCTTTCTATCTGCGCCAGGTGTGGCCGGTGTTTGCCGCCACGCTGGTGGTCGGCTTCGGCGTGGCGGTGGTGGAGGTGTCGCTGTTCGGCTTCATCGGGCGCATCGTCGACATGGCCAGCGGCACGCCGGCGGACCTGTTTCGTCTGCACGGGCAGGCGCTGATCTGGATGGCGCTGGTCGCGCTGGTGGCGCGGCCACTGCTTGGCGGCCTGCACGACTTGCTGGTGAACCAGGCGATCCTGCCCAGCCTGACCAACCGCATCCGCTGGCAGAACCATCGCTACGTGATCCGCCAGAGCCTGGGCTTCTTCCAGAACGATTTCGCCGGGCGCATCGCCAACCGCATCATCCAGACCGGCGCCTCGCTGCGCGATTCGGCCGTGCAGATCGTGGACGCGATCTGGTACATCGTGATCTACACCGGCAGCGCCATCGCGCTGTTCGCGCAGGCCGACGGCTGGCTGGCGGTGCCGTTGACGGCGTGGATCTTCTGCTACGTGGCCTTGCTGGTCATTTTCATTCCGCGGGTGAAGCAGCGCTCGTGGAAATCCTCGGAGGCCAAATCGAAGCTGATGGGACGCATCGTCGATGGCTACAGCAACGTGATGACGCTGAAGCTGTTCGCCCACACGCGCCGCGAGGAGGCATACGTGGCCGAGGCGATGGGCGAGCTGATCGACAAGCATCGCCTGACGACCCGCCTGACCACCGCCATGGACGTCAGCATCACCGCGCTCAACGGCTTCCTCATCACCGGCACCTCGGCGCTGGCGATCTGGCTGTGGAGCGAGGGCCGGGTGACCACCGGCGCGATCGCGCTGTCGATCGGGCTGGTGATCCGCATCAACAACATGTCCGGCTGGATCATGTGGGTGGTCAA
>CALCWL010000357.1 GCA_937906285.1 uncultured Rhodanobacter sp.
TCCAGGTCGACGTGCGCTACATGCTGTGGGTGATGCACCACCTCGACCACGCCGGCAACCTGCTCAGGGAAATGGGCGTGCCGGCGAAGTAAGTCGTCCGCTCGCGCAAGCCCCGGGGCCCGCGTCGTCGACGCGGGCCTCTGGCGTCGCGGCAGCCTCTAAACTGGCGCCATGCCCGTGGACACCCGCCCCCTCGCCATCTTCCTGATGGGACCCACCGCCTCCGGCAAGACCGCGCTGGCGTGCGAGCTGAGCGAGCGGTTCCCGCTGGACCTGGTCAGCGTCGACTCGGCGCTGGTCTACCGCGGCATGGACGTCGGCACGGCAAAGCCCGATGTGGCAACGCTGGCGCGTTACCCGCACGCACTGGTCGACATCCGCGATCCCGCCCAGCCGTATTCGGCGGCGGATTTCCGTGTCGATGCGCTGGCGGCGATGCAGCGGATCAGCGCGCAGGGCAGGGTGCCGCTGCTGGTTGGCGGCACCGGGCTGTACTTCCGCGCCTTGCAGCAGGGGTTGTCCGACTTGCCGGAAGCCGACCCGTCGACCCGCGCGCAACTGGCCGCCGAGGCGGCGCGGCTCGGCTGGCCGGCCATGCACGCGCGGCTGGCGGCGCTCGACCCGGCTGCCGCCGGCCGCATCGGCTGCAACGACATGCAGCGTCTGCAGCGGGCACTGGAGGTGATCGAGCTGACCGGCCGGCCGCTGTCCGAACTGCAGCGCGGCGTTACGGCCACGCCCTTCCCGTGGCGGGTGCTGAAGCTGGCGCTGCTGCCGGCCGACCGGCGCGTACTGCACGAGCGCATCGCCCGGCGCTTCGACGCGATGCTGGCGGAAGGCTTCCTGAATGAAGTGCGCGCGTTGCGTGCCCGCGCCGACCTGCACGCCGACCTGCCGGCGATCCGCGCGGTGGGCTACCGGCAGGCGTGGGAACACCTGGACGGCCGCACCGACGCGGCCACGTTCCGTGAGCGCGCCATCTTCGCCACCCGCCAGCTGGCCAAGCGACAGATCACCTGGCTGCGCAGCGACTACGGCGCCCGCCTGTTCGACCCCGATCGGCTCGGCCTGGCCGCCCATGCCGCCACCGCGGCGAGCCTGTTTCTGGCCGGGCCGGGCGCTGCGGCGCCACTAACGTGATCCAGTCCACCTGCGCCGCGCAAAAATCTCCTTTCATCAAGTATTTGAAAGCAGCTAACATCCGGTCATGTTGGGCCGGGGCGCCGTTGGCGTTTTTTCTCCGGCCTGTCCGTGGCAAGGGGAGAACAAGAAATGTCCAAGGGGCAGTCGTTGCAGGATCCGTTTTTGAATGCTTTGCGGCGCGAGCGCGTGCCGGTGGCCATCTACCTGGTCAACGGCATCAAGCTGCAGGGTACGGTCGAATCGTTCGACCAGTTCGTGGTGCTGCTGCGCAACCAGGTCAGCCAGATGGTCTACAAGCACGCCATTTCCACCGTGGTGCCGAGCCGCAACGTGCGCATCGGCAATGGCCACGACGGCCATGAGGGCCACGACCATCATGCCGACGCGCCGGCCGCATCCACCGACGCGGACGCTTGACAGCAGGGGTCTGCGCCCGCATGAAGTGGGTCTGCTCCTGAAGGATCACACCCACTCGTGTTTGACCGACAAAAGAAAGGCGACCGCGCCGTGCTGGTGCTGCCGCATACCCGCGGCGAAGGTGACGCGGCGCGGCGCGCGGCGGAGTTCACCGAGCTGGTGAAGTCCGCCGGTGCCGAGGTGCTGGGCGTAGTCAGCGCCCGCGTCGAGGATCCCAACCCGCGCTACTACATCGGCACCGGCAAGGCGAACGAGGTGGCCGAGGCGGCGCGTGCGCTGGAAGCCGACCTGGTGCTGGTCGACCACGTGCTGACCCCGGTGCAGGAGCGCAACCTGGAGAAACACCTGGGCATCCGCGTGGTCGACCGCGCCGGCCTGATCCTGGACATCTTCGCCCAGCGCGCCCGC
>CALCWL010000358.1 GCA_937906285.1 uncultured Rhodanobacter sp.
AGGCCGCGTCCGGGCCGTGCGTTCGGTGTCGCCGTCGGCGTCCAGTCAGTAATCGGCTTTTCGGCCATCCCTTCCCAACGGAGAACCACCGTGTTCCATTTCATCAAGATCGGCGCCGATGGCGCACAGCTCGCTGACGACGCCACCGACCACGTCGCCGTCATCGACACCCGCACCAACCTCATGTGGTCCGCCAACGACGCGACCGACAAACGCGTGAAGTTTGCGGACGCGTCACCGGCATGCGCGGCCCTCTCGCTGGCAGGCTTTACCGACTGGCGCATGCCCACCGTCGAGGAGCTGTTCCTGCTCGCCGATCGCAGCAAGTTCAACCCAGCGATCGACACCGACGCTTTCCCCACTGCCACCTCCGACTGGTACTGGTCTGGCACCGTGGACGCGGGGTCCCCTTCGGGCTGCGCGTGGTGCGTCAATTTCGACCACCGCGGTTGCCTCCTCGGCGACCAGTACTTCCAAGGCCGCGTCCGGGCCGTGCGTTCGGTGTCGCCGTCGGCGTCCAGTCAGTAATCGGCTTTTCGGCTGAAACCCACCATGTCCTTCGCCCTCCCGCCCATCGTGAAGCTCGCCGAATCGCTGCTGCTCGACATCGAGCGAGCCGCAGCGCAGTTCACCCGTGCCCACCGCTACGCCTATGGCGCCGATCTGCGCGCCCAGGCGTACCGCGTGGCGCTGGCGGCGCACGAAGCGTGGCGCGATCGCGCGCACCAGCCCCAGCGCATCGCCGCACTGGTGCGCGAGGTGGACAGCCTCAAGCTCCGCCTGCAGATCGGCAGCAGGCTCCACGCCTTCAACAGTTTCGGCCAGTTCGAAGGCCTGGCACGGGCGGCCGCCGCGTTGGGCCGCCAGACCGGTGCATGGCACCGCCAGCAGCAGCACCCCAAGGGCCAGAATGACCGCCCACGCATCGGCGGCCAGCGTGCCCAGATACTGAGTTCCCGCGCCACCCCAATCGGGGTCAATCCATGACGAAGCCGCGCCAACCCCAGGGCCGCGCGGCCAGGTCGCAAGCGCGCGGGATAGCGGAGTCCCCTTCGGACTGCGCGTGGTACGTCAATTTCAACAACGGCAATTGCAACCTCAACAACCAGAACAACCAAGGCCGCGTCCGGGCCGTGCGTTCGGTGTCGCCGTCGGCGTCCAGTGAGTCTCAGGGTGCATCAGGCAAGGCCAGTTTCCGCGCTCTCCACCAGGCGTGGCAGCGCGCCCGGCGCCGCAAGGTGCCCAGCCAGAACCAATTGCAGTTCGAATCCAACTGGATCGACGGCCTGCTCGACCTGCAACAACAGATCAACGCTGGCACATGGCATCCGCGACCCACCACCTGCTTCATCGCGATCAAGCCCAAGGCGCGCCAGATCCACGCGCCGGATTTCGCTGACCGCATCGTTCACCACTGGCTGGTGCCGCAACTCGAGGCCATCTACGAGCCCGGCTTCATCCACCACAGCTACGCCAACCGCCGCGGCAAGGGCACCCATGCCGCCGTCGCCGCGCTGCGCAAACACGTGCGCCAGGTGCACAGCGGCCAGGGCGGCGGCTGGTACCTGCAGCTCGACATCCGCAACTTCTTCAACTCTATCCACCGCCCCACGCTCTACCGCATGCTCAAGCAACGCATGCAGCGTCGTGGCATGGCCATCACCACCCAGCGCGTCACCCACGCGCTGCTGCGTCAATCCGTCGAACGCCAGGGCGTGCAACACCGCTCCACCCCGGCCGAGCGCGCCCGCGTACCCGCCCACAAGCGGCTGGAAAACGCCGCGCCGGGCTGCGGCCTGCCGGTGGGCAACCTGTCGTCGCAGTTCTTCGCCAACGTCTACCTCGACGTGCTCGACCAGTTCATCAAGCACACACTCAAGGCGCCGCGCTACCTGCGTTACGTCGATGACTTCGTGCTGGTGCACCACAGCCGCGACCAGCTGCAAGCCTGGCTGGAACAGATCACCACCTTCCTGCGCACGCACCTGCGGCTGGAGCTGAAAGCCGACATCCGCCTGCGCCCGCTCACCGCCGGCATCGACTTCCTCGGCTACGTCACCTTCCCCACCCACACCCGCGTGCGCTCACGCGTCGTCAAGCATGCGGCGGCCGCGCTCAACGCCTGGCACCACGACCACGCCACCACCACCGGCGTCCGCTGCACCCCGGCCGAGCTGCGCCGGCTCGGCAGCATCTGGGCCAGCTATCGCGGCCACTTCGCTAACGCCGCCAGCTACCGCCTGCAACAACGCTTCCACGCGCGCCACCCGTGGCTCGCGCCATTGACCACCACCCGCCGCCGCTTCGACCACCGTCTGGAAGGCCGGCGCGTCACCGTGAGGATCCACCGTGCCTGACCTCAAACCCATCGCCTGCGCCATGCCCGACGGCCGCATCGCCGTCTACATCGGCAGCGACTACAAATACCTGCCTCCGGAAAAGGCCATGGAACTGGTCGCGCAGATCTGCGGCGCCATCGCCGACACCGATGCGTCGCCGCACGCGTTCGACCATGCCGTGCACGCCTACAAAGTCGGCTGCGTCGCTCGCATGGCCATGGAAGTGGACCCGTCGACTGGCGAACCCACCGCGCACGCGCTGGATGCCAGCATCCGCGTCGGCCTGCGCGCGGCACTGTGCGCCTATCAGGGAGCCGCAGTCCATGGCTGACGGCACGCAACGCGCCTTCAACTTTCCCCGCAAGGCACTCGCCAGCGCGCTGCGCCCCGGCGAAATCGTCGTCGACTTCTTCGCCGGCGGTGGCGGCGCCAGCGAAGCCCTGCGCCAGGCGCTGGGCCGCGACCCAGACGTGGCCGTCAACCACGATGCCGACGCCCTCGGCATGCACGCCGCCAACCATCCGTTCACGCGGCACATGAAAGCCGACGTCTACGCCGTCAACATCTTGCGCGAAGTCGCCGGCCGCCTGGTGGGCTGGTTCCACGGCAGCCCGGACTGCACGCATTTCAGCCAGGCCAAGGGCGGCCAGCCGCGATCGCGCTCCACCCGTTCGCTCAGCTGGGTCATGATCAAGGTTGCCGGCCGGCTCGCGCGGCATGGCCTCGCCCCGCGCATCATCAGCCTGGAAAACGTGCGTCAGATCCTCACTTGGTGCCCGCTGATCGCCAAGCGCGACAAAGCCACCGGCCGCGTGATTCGCCTCGACGGCACCGTGGCCCCGCCCGGCGAGCGCACCCCACTGCGCGAGCAGTTCCTGATCCCCGACAAGAAGCGCGCAGGCAGCATCTGGCGCCAGTTCGGCGCCGCGCTGCGCGCGCTCGGCTATGTCGTGGAATGGCGCATCCTGCGCGCCTGCGACTACGGCGCCGGCACCAGCCGCGAGCGCCTGTTCCTCATCGCCCGCCGAGACGGTGAGCCCATCCGTTGGCCCAAACCCACCCACGGCCCCGGCCGCACACACCCCTACGTCACCGCCGCCGACTGCATCGACTGGTCCATCCCGTGCCCGTCAATCTTCAAGCGTAAAAAGCCGCTGGCCGACGCCACGCAGCGCCGCATCGCGCGCGGCGTGATGCGCTATGTCGTGGAGGCGGCGGAGCCGTTCATCGTGCAGTGCGCGAACGCATCGGCCAACGGCATCGCGCCGACTAGCGAACCGCTCGGCGTGGTCACGGCTTGGCCGAAAGGTGGTGCGCATGCGGTGGTGGCGCCGACGCTGGTGCAGACCGGCTACGGCGAGCGCGCCGGGCAGGCGCCGCGCGCGCTCGATCTGCAGTCGCCACTCGGCACCGTCGTCGGTGGTGGTGCCAAGCATGCGCTGGTCACCGCATTGCTGGCCGGCGTCGGCGGCCGCGCTGGCGACACGGAACCGCGCCCGGTCAACCAGCCGGGCTACACCGTCACAGCAAAAGCCGACTGCGCCGTCGTCACCGCGTTCCTCGAACAAGCCAACGGCGGCGGCGAGAACGGCAACCCGGCCCGCGCGCGAGGCGCCGATGAGCCGGTGAGCTCGATCACCGCCAGCGGCAGCCAGCAGCGGCTGGTGACCGCCAGTCTTGCGGCACTCAGCCACGAGCACGAAGCCGGCGCGCTACGCGTGGCCGCGTTCCTGATCAACTACTACGGCAACGGCGCGCCGCGCGACCTGCGCGAATCGCTCGACACCGTCACCACTCGCGACCGCCTGGCGCTGGTCACCGTCACGATCAAGGGCACGCCCTACGTCATCGTCGACATCGGCCTGCGCATGCTCAAGCCGCGCGAGCTGTACCGCGCCCAGGGCTTCCCGGCCGACTACATCGGCAATAGCGTCAGCCCGCCGCCGCTCGCGGCCCTTGCCCGCGCCAACCTCGACCCGGCCACCGTGCCGGAACGGATGGCGGCATGAATCCCCGGGCCATCGACACCAGCGAAACCCTCGACGTGAAGGGCACCGCCGCGCTCATGCGCTGCGGCGTGGAAGCCGTGGAGCAGATCATCGACACCGGCGCCCTGCCTGCCCTGCGCATCAACCAGAAACGCACCGTTCTGCTCCGCGCCGACGTACTCGCATACATCGCCCAACACGCCCGCGAACAAGCAGACCATCGCCGCCGCGTGCGCATGATCGACAACACGCCCGCCACCCCGCGCGGCCAATCGCGGCGCCCCCAAACACCGAAGCCGGACCTTAGCCGGTACGAAAAGCGCACATGACCATAGACGTGAGAGGTGGAGACTCGAGCAAGGCAACAGCCCGGAGTGCGGTGCGTATCACCGCGCGCCGTAAACAGGTCGGGGCGTATCCCCGGCCGATCCGTCAAATGACCACGGAAATCCGCGTTGGTGGTCAGCCGAGCCGGTACGGACGGTGCGGAGCCTGGTTTGCTTGAGTCTCCACCTCTGACGCCTAACCCCTGAATTGAGCTGCAGCGAAGCTGTCAGCTCGGATGACGTGTTAGACCTCAACTCACACGGAACACTGACATGACAAAGAAGCGATACCACATTGTGTGGAACCAGCGGAAAACGGAAGGCTTCATTACAAACGACGAGGACGACGCACGCGCTGTCTCGGACGGATCATGGAGCGGTGTGAACTCGACAGTTGGCGAAGCATTTCGAGAGGCATACGCCGACGATGACAACGGGGAAGAACTGCCGATGCAAGAAGTGACCATTGAGGTCTAACACCTGAATTAAGCGGCGGCGCAGCCGTCCGCCTTGAATGACGTGTTAGAACCCAAGCATACGAGGAGCAACATGAAAACTGGCATTGAGATAATCGCAGCGGAGCGTGCCCGGCAAACGGAGGCAGAAGGTTGGTCGGCGGCTCACGATGACGAACACACAGACGGATCACTTGCGGTCGCAGCAGCGTGTTACGCGACACAGGAAAACCAAGGGCTGTACGAGCGCGGAAAGAAACTGCGCGAACTGATACTGGAGCATTGGCCGTGGGAGCGCAGGTGGTGGAAGCCGACGCCGAATGATCGCGTGCGCGAACTGGCAAAGGCTGGAGCCCTGATCGCTGCGGAAATCGACAGGCTGCAACGCTTGGGTTCTAACACCGGAGATAACCGGAGCCGCGAAGCGGCTTCCGGTTGATTGAACTGTTAGGCCCCACAGCGAGAGGGCCGACACAACCGAGGACAAAGCAATGGCAACGAAGAAAGCGACGAACAACCCGATCCCTTACAACACTCGGATCAAGATCATCCGCGAGCGGCTGTCCCGCGCACGGAGGGCGGAACGGTTCAGTGACATTCCGAAGCCTGCGAAAGTGAGAGCCGCTGAAAAGGTGGTGGCCGAGTGGGGCCACCGCAATGAGTTGGCACGCGAAGCTCACTACTCGAAGCACCAGGCGAAGGTGCGCGAGATCGAGGACGCGCTGATCTTGGGCGATGGCGACAAAGTGGTGAAGCTGTTGGCTGCCATTGGGGCCTAACACCTGAGTTAAGCCGCGCCGAAGGCGTCGGCTTGGACGAATAGTTAGCTGGCTGCTGGCAGCTACGGAGGAACCGATGCTCTACCGATTGCAAGGCCGCATTGCCACCACATGGGTTACGAAGCGCACAAAGACTTCCTTGGCAGCGCTGCATCTAATCCGCTGGATCATCGACTGTATGGAGTCAGCGATGACCAGGTGGCAAGACTGGAAGGCCGGAAAGGCCAGCTAACGGCTGAGTTAAGGCGCCGGCGTGAAACGCCGGTCGCCCCTTAAACGAATTGTTAGCTGGCGAGACCAGCAACGGAGAAAAGACGTGACCGAGTTTGAGTTTGAAATATGGCAGGGCGGCTCCGTGCAGGCCGGCGGCACTACAACCGACGCGAGGGCCGCGTTGAACGAGGCCGACCATTACGCCGCGATGTACGGGCAAGACGGACCGGTTGAAGCACGGTTTTACGTGAAGCAGACAGCTACCCGCGAAGAGCTGGAGCAGTTTGCCAGCTAACGCCCAAATTTAGCGGCGCGCGCAGCGCGTCCGCTGGAATGCAGAGTTGGGCGGCAACCCACCGACGGAGCAGAACGATGAAAAAGATTGCGTTTATGGGGAACGACTCGCTGGCGGATATTTCAGAGGTGCGCCGACCAGGTATCACGGCGCTGGCACGCAAAATCGCCAACGAACACCCGAAATGGAGCGTCATGCGAGTCATGCAAGAAGCAAAGATACGGTACACCACCAGAACCGCAATGCCGCCCAACACCCATTATCCGGAGCGTTGAAGGTCTGCAATGTATCGTCGAACTCGCAAATACACCGCGCGCCGCAAGTGGCACCCGCGGCCGGAGCGGCCTGCCGAGGATCAACGGCCCGCTACCTGGCAACCGCCGCACCTGCGCCGGCGCATCACGATCGAGGACTTCGACGGCCCCGAATCGCGCACGCACGTGGTCGAGCTATACCGCACAACCAGGATCGACAGCTACCGCGCTGTAGTCGACGGCCGGGAGTGGAACACTCGCATCGGCTGGTCGCGCGTGCTCGACGGTTTGCGGCGGGCACTGCCCAGGCTCACCAGTCCCCACTGCACCGATGAATGATGACGCACCGCCTCGCCGGTGCTATGTGACAAGCGCAGGCTGGTGCTGGATGCAAGATGGCGAAATCGTCGAATAGATCGGCGAAAACCTCACCACATCGCCGCCGCCAAATTTGACGCCCGCAAGTTCGCGTAGCGACGCAGCGAAGCCAGGTTTTTGTGGCCCGTGATCTTCGCCACCTGCATGTCGGTGAGCGCCGTGCGCTCGTAGATACGCGCCGTGGCTTCGTGCCGCAGATCGTGGAACCGCAGATCGGCACACCCAGACGTCTCGAAAATTCGCGCGAACTGCCGCGACAACTGCGCCGTGCATCGACGCATCTCCGCACGCGATCGCTCGCCAGACCACCACGGAAACACCTGAGCACCAGGCTCGCGGCCCTGCAGGTACGGCTTGAGTAGTTTCCCCAGCACCGTCGTGATCGGCACCTGGCGCTTGTCGCCATTCTTCGTGCGGTCAAGGAAGATCGTGTGTCGCGCCAGATCCACTTGATCCACCGTGAGCGTATACATCTCGCTCAGGCGCATCGCCGACTCAAGCGCCATATCGAATAGCAGCACCAGCGCCGGCGCATGCTTGAGTTCCAGCGATCGTTGACGCCTTTCGGCCTTTGCCCCGGCCAACGTCGCACGAATCGCCTTTTCCTCCCCCGTCTCGAGCCGGCGGTCCCGTTCATCATCGGCCTTGGGCGTGCCCTCAACCACCGCCACCTGTTGGGCATCTTCCGGCGTGTAGGTGGAATACCCCTTCCGCAACAACCGCAGCGGATTCGTCGGGATTTCGCCCCGCGCAGCCAGCCAATCCAGCGCCCGAGCCAGCGCGCCCACGTAATGTCGAATCGTGCTGGGCGCCAGGTTCTGCTCGCGCTTCATCGCCGTCACCCAGGCCTGTGCCCAGGCGAACGTCAACCCCAGCAACGATAGCGCACGCGGCAGGCGCATCAGCACCACATCTAACAACGCGGCATCGTCGGCAGATACATGCTGCACATCCATGTACCTCGCCACCGCATCACTCAACAGCGCCGTCGGCGTCGACCGCTTCGCGCCGAACTCCTCCGGCACCACTCCGCGCGCCAGCAGCGCCTCCACGCGCCGCACGTACTCATCACCCTCGGCCTCATCGTCGAAACTCAGATAAATCGGCCTCGGCAACAGCCCTGCCCGCCGGATCGTGTAATGCCAAGTCGCCCCTCGCCGCCGCTTCGTCGCCATCCCTGAAAACTCGCGTAATCGGAAACGACGCAAGCTTACGCGAGTTTGCCACTCAAA
>CALCWL010000359.1 GCA_937906285.1 uncultured Rhodanobacter sp.
CGATTCCATCGAGCAGGCGATCGAGCGCGCCGGCACCAAGGCCGGCAACAAGGGTGCCGACGCCGCGCTGGCGGCGCTGGAGATGGCCAATCTCTACCGGAAGCTGGGATGAGCGCCCGTGTCCACGGCCTCGACCTGCAGGCCCGCTCGCGGGCGCGCCGCCGCGCGTTGCAGGCGCTTTACGCGTGGCAACTCAGCGGCAGCCACATGAACGCGGTGATCGAACAGTTCCGCCACGAGCAGGACATGGAAGTGGCCGACCTGGAGTATTTCGAGGACCTGCTGCGCGGCGTCGAGCAGCACGTCGACGAGCTCGACGCCTGCCTGCGCCCGCATCTGGATCGCGAGGTGGCGCAGGTCGATCCGATCGAACGCGCCGCGCTGCGGCTGGCGGCCTACGAGTTGAAGCATCGCCCCGACGTGCCGTACCGCGTGGTGCTGAACGAGGCGATCGAGGTGACCAAGCGCTTCGGCGCCGACCACGGCCACAGCTACGTCAACGGCGTGCTGGACAAGCTGGCCGCCGAGCTGCGCGCGCTCGAGAAGGGCGCTTGATGCAGCGCGCCGTCGTGCCTGCGGGCATCGATCCGGTGCCTCCGCTCGAAACCGCGCGCCTGCGCCTGCGCGGCCATCGCGCCGGCGACCACGATGCGCTGCTCGCGATCTGGTCCGATCCGGTCGTGGTGCGTTACATCGGCGGTCGCCCGTCCACGCGGCAGGAAGCCTGGTTGCGGCTGCTGCGCTATCCGGGCCTGTGGTGCGTGCTCGGCTACGGCTACTGGGCAATCGAGGAGAAATCCAGCGGTCGCTGCATCGGCGACATCGGCTACGCCGATTTCCGGCGCGAGATCGAACCCTCGTTGGAAGGCATGCCGGAACTTGGCTGGGTGCTGGCCGCGGACAGTCACGGCAAGGGTTACGCCAGCGAGGCGCTGGCGGCAGTGCTGGCCTGGGGTCAGGCGCATCTGGGCGAGCACACCGCGGTGTGCATCATCGACCCGGACAACGCCGCCTCGATCCGACTTGCCGGCAAGGCCGGCTTTACGCTGCGCCAGCAGACCACCTACATGGGCGACCCGGTGCTGCTGTTCACGCGCTGACGGGCCCGGCAACTAAAGGCGAGCGACGCTGATGGAATTCGACCTGATCGAGCTGATCCGGCAGCGCACCG
>CALCWL010000360.1 GCA_937906285.1 uncultured Rhodanobacter sp.
GGACTGTGGCCGCTGGGGCATTCCTACACCGACAAGTCCGCCCGCGATACGCCGCCGGCATTCGAAGAGCACCTGCGATCCGCCTACAGCGCGGCGAAGGACTACGTGTGGATCTACGGCTACGGCAGCGCGTGGCAGACCGACGGTCCTTACGGCGAAGCGCCGGTCGCTGCCGGTTTTCCGCAGTACACCGCCGCCATCCATGCGATGCGCGCGTCTTGCGCGGCGAGCGCCGCCGACGCGCAGGCGCAAACGCCGGCCCGCTGAGGAGGCTCGATTCCCGCCGTGAAGATCATTTTTTTCGCCAACACCGACTGGTACCTCTACAACTTCCGCCGCTCGCTGGCGCTGGCCGCGCAGGCCAGCGGTTACGAGGTGCTGCTGGTGTCGCCCTCCGGCGCATACGGCGATCGGCTGCGCGGCCTCGGCTTGCGCTGGCAGCCGCTGGCAGGAATGGATCGACGCAGCCTCAATCCCGCCCGCGAACTGCAACTGCTGGCGAGCCTGGTGCGGTTGTTCCGGCGCGAGCGCCCGGCGCTGATGCACGGTTTCACGATCAAGTGCGCGGTGTACGGCTCGCTCGCCGCGCAGCTCGCGGGCGTGCCGGCGCGGGTGAATGCGGTGGCCGGGCTGGGCTACGTGTTCGCCAGCAACGACCGCAAGGCGCGCTGCCTGCGGCCGATGGTGCGCGCGATGCTGCGCCTGGCCATGCGTGGACGGCGCACGCGGCTGATCCTGCAGAATCCGGACGACCAGATGATGTTCCGGCAGTCGGGTCTGATCGGTGCCGATCGCATCGACCTGATCCCGGGCTCGGGCGTGGACTGCACGCGGTTCACTCCGCGAGCGAATGCAGGCGACGCGCGCAAGCCGCAACCGTGCGTGTTGCTGGCCGCGCGGCTGCTGTGGGACAAGGGCGTGGCCGAATACGTCGAGGCGGCGCGCCAGCTGCGTGCGGCCGGCCGCTGCATCCGCTTCCTGCTGGCCGGCACGCCTGATCGCGGCAACCCCGCGGCAGTCCCGGAAGCGACACTGCGGCAGTGGGTCGAAGAGGGCGTGATCGAATGGCTGGGGCACGTGGACGACACCAGCGAGCTGTTCCGTTCGGTGGACATCGTGACGCTGCCCACCTACTACCGCGAGGGTCTGCCGAAGTCGCTGATCGAGGCCGCCGCGTGCGCGCGGCCGCTGATCACCACCGACATGCCGGGCTGCCGCGAGGTGGTGACCAACGAGGTCGATGGCCTGCTGATCCCGCCGCACGATGCGGCCGCGCTGGCGCGCGCCATTGCCCGCCTGGTCGACGCCCCCGAACTGGCCGCTCGGCTGGGCACCGCCGCGCGGGCCAAGGCGTTGGCGAATTTCGACGAACGCCTCGTCATCGAACGCACGCTGGCGGTGTATCGCGAGCTGCTGCAGCCCGAGCGCGTGGTGCACGCTGCCGCCGTCGACTGAGGGTTCCCTCGTGGCCCCGGCGCGGATCGGCGCGGGGTTTCGGCTGATCGACGCGGGCCGCCCGTCGCGCGCGCCCGCTCTTCGAGTTTCGCCGCGCGGTACGCTTGCGCGACCGGCGAGGGGGCATGGTCGTCATCAGGCAAGACGTGCGGGCGCGCACGGTGATCATGGCCTGAAATATGCTTGAATCCCCCGCAGGCTCGGCCGAGCCGGCCACCCGTCGCGCCACCGGACGGGCGCGCGACCATTCCATGTCCACCAGCGACGCCACGCGTCCGCGATTGCTGCAACCGGGAACCCTACCGATGACCCTCA
>CALCWL010000361.1 GCA_937906285.1 uncultured Rhodanobacter sp.
GACATGAAGTGCGGCAGGTGGAAGGAGTGCGAGATCACGTTGCCGCCGAGGTCGGCCACGTTGATGGCATTGTCCTCGGAGTAGTAGTCGGCGCCGCCGTTGAGGGTGTTGTTGACCAGGTCGCGCGACTTCTCGCGCTCGGTGCGGGTCACGCCGAAGCGCAGGTTGTCCACGCCCCACTTGCCGACGAACAGCTTGCCGGCCACGGTGCCGCCGGTGATCTCGTCGCGGATGTTGTCGCCGCTCAGCTCCATGTAGTGCGTGTTGAAGTCCGAATCGCTGAACTGGCCGCTGGCGAGGCCGGAGATGAGGTCGCGGCCGTCGTCGAACTTGACGTCGACGTTGGGCACCGCGTACGGGCCGAGGGTGATGCGGGCCGTGTTGGGCTGGTTCATGCGCAACACGACGTAGGTGTCCTGGCCGCCGGAGCGACGCTCCGAGGTGGAGCGGTACAGGTCGCCGGTCAGGGTCAGGTCGTCGGTGGCCTTCCACTCGCCGTTGATGCCGTAGAGCGCGGTATCGACGACGCGGTACTGGGTCTGGTTCAACAGCTCCGGATTGAGCCGCAGCTCCGGGTCCGGATTGTCCATGGTGAAGCCGGTGACGATGCCGTTCTGCACGGTGATGTCGGACCAGCGGCCCGGCGCGAACAGCGGGTAGTAGGACTGCTGGTAGGACACCTGCGGCGAATCCAGGCGCGTCTTCAATCCGTCCACCACGATGCGCACGCGGTCGCTCGGACGCCATTCGATCTTGCCCGAGTACGCGGTGCGCTTCTTGTCCTCCAGGATCGAGCCGACGCGGAACTGGCCCGGGGCGATCAAGCCGTAGTCTTCGGGGTCCAGCTCGCCGTTGCCGTTGAGGTCGATGTTGCCGCCCCAGGCATTGCCGTACCAGTTGGGATCGTTGGGGTCGGGGTTGCGCGTCCAGCCGCCGTCGTTGCCGGCGACGTCGGTGCGATCCTTGCGCTTGGCCTTGACCACGCCCAGCAGTACGCCGACGGTGTCGTTGGCGAAGGTGTTGCTGTAGGCGGCCGAGAATTTGTGCCCGTTGAGTTCGGACATCTGGTTGCGGTCGCCCTCCAGGCGCACGATGCCGTGCTGCCCCGGCCGGTCGAACGGACTGGCCGAACGCAGGTTGATCAGGCCGCCGATCGCCCCTTCGGTCAGCGAAGCCTGCGCGCCCTTGATCACGTCGGCGCCGCTGATCACGTCGGCGGGCAGGACGTCGAACGCAAAGTCGCGGCCGGCGCCGTCGGTGGCCAGGATGCGGCCGTTGAACGTGGTCAACGTGAATTCCGGGCCGAGGCCGCGGACGCTGACTTTCTGTCCCTCGCCGCCGGCCGTGCGCGAAATGGCCACGCCGGTGATGTGGCTGAGCGAGTCGGCCACGTTGTCGTCGGGGAACATGCCCAGTTCCAGCGCACTGATCGAATCCTGCACGGTGCCGGCATCGCGCTTGAGTTCGGTCGAGCGCGCCATGCTGCCCCGCTCGCCGGTGACCACCACGGTCGCCAGCTCGGTGGCGGTGCGCGGGGGGGCCTGTTCGACCGGGACGGCTTGGGGACTCTGCGTCGTGGCGGCGCTGGCAGGCGTGGCTTGGGATAACGCCGTCGCCGGTATCAACAGAGCCAGGGCGACGGCACAAGACAGTGTGTTTCGGTGAAAGGATGCGGCGTTCAAGGGGCTCTCTCCTGGGGGCGCGATGGCGGACCTTGCATCTAAACAACGAAATCGAGCCTATATCATGTTTCGTTTCGTATCAATAGCGAAATACAACGAAATACGGCATAATTTCTCCATCCGTCGGAACTCTCCCATGGCCGCCACTCGCGACACCAGTCAACGACGCCTCCAGATCAGCGAACTCGTCCGCCAGCAGGGAAGCGTCCAGGTCAGCCGGCTTGCCGACCGCTTCGGCGTGAGCGCGCAGACCGTGCGCAAGGATCTGCGCTACCTGGCCGAGCGCGGCGTGATGGCGCGGGCTTACGGCGGCGCGATCGACAGCGGCGTGATCGGCAACGGCACGCCCGCCGAACCCAACTACGAAGCAAAAAGCACCAGCTACCTGGCCGAGAAGCGCCGCATCGGCGTGCGCGCCGCGGCCCTGATCAAGCCCGGCGACACTGTCGCCATCGACTCGGGCACCACGGCGATCCAGCTGGCCAAGGCGCTGCCGGACATCGACATCACCGTGGTCACCAACGACTACGGCGTGCTGACCGCGCTGGCGTCCAAGCCCAACATCAACCTGGTCATGCTCGGCGGCGAGTTGCGCCGGCGCAACATGGCGTTCTACGGCGGTCTGACGGTCGAGGCGCTGGACGCGCTGCACGTGGACAAGCTGTTCCTCGGCGTGGACGGCTTCGACCTGGAGCGCGGCATCACCACGCACTATGAGCCCGAGGCCCTGCTCAATCGCAAGATGGTGGAGGCCGCGCGCGTGGTCATCTCGATCACCGACAGCTCCAAGTTCGGCAAGGTCTGCCTGCACCGCATCATTCCCGTCACTGCATTGAACATGCTGATCACGGACACCGGCGCGCCCGAGGAAATCGTCCAGGCCAGCCATCAGCTCGGGTTCGAGTTGTTGCTGGCTTGAGGGCCGGGAATCGGGAATCACAAAAGCATGGAAGCGCTGCCCGCAGCGGGAACCCGCTCGCGAGTAGAGCTCCCGAGGCTCTTGCACATCCCGAATGCCGAATCCAACGGCATCGCCCGCGGGCGGACTCCTATGCGCCCGGCTTGACGAACACGCGCATCGCATTGGCGTAGTAGATCTTGTCGATGACGGCGCGTGGCAGGGCCAAGCCCGGTACGTCGGCGTCGATCATGTCCACGTGCTGCGTTTCGCCGGTCGCCAGGTAGCGCCAGTCCGAGCTCCATGCGGTGTGCGCCTCGTGACGGAACTCGGCGGCATCCGCGTCGGGCCCGTAGGTCAGGTCGGTGCCGTACATCACCCGATCCTGGTAACGGATGAAGAAGTTGCGCACCTTCTCGCGATCGCGCACCGACTGGTATTGCACCTGGCTCATGCGAGCGGCGAGGTCGATGGTGGCGTTGGGGAAGCGGTCGAGGAAGGCCGCGATGCGGTCGACGTCGTACTCCAGGCTGGCCATGTGCGCACCGACGAAGCGCAGCTTCGGATGCGCCGCCACGAAGCGGTCACGCACCGCCATCAGATCCTCGTAGCGCGGCATCTCCGGATGCAGGTACATGTAGTACTCCGGATGCTTGCTGAAATATTCGCGGTCGTTGTCGGTGGTCATCTGATCCAGCGGCAACCAGCAGTTGCGCGGCTCGCCCTGGTGGTCGATCAGGGCCACGCCGAGCGCGCGCACCTGCTCGGCCACCGGTGCCAGGCGCGGATCGTCGAGCATGATCAGCTTGCCGTCATTGCCGCGCTCCGCCAGGCCCACGTTTTTCCAGATCTTCACCGCCAGCGCGCCCGCGGCCACGTCGCGGGCCAGTTTCGCGTCGACGCGATCGGTCCAGCCCGGCGTGCCGAAGCCCTGCATCGAGAAGGTGGTGGCCCAGTGGAAATGGCTCGGGTCCCTCGCCGCCAGGGCCACGGCGGCCGCGTGCTGGCGCGAGATGCTGGGGAAGTCGGGGTAGTCGACGTTGATCGACAGCAGCTCGAAACCGTCGGCGCGAGCCTGTTCGAGGAACGCGGGATCAGGCGTGTTGGCGTGGACGTGGGCGTCGAACTTGCGTACCTGGCTGAAGTCGGCCATCGAATAACTTTCCGCGTCATTCCGGCCCGGCATCGCGCAGGCGGCGGAAAAGGCTGCCGCGACGGCCAACAGGGCGACGGCGACGGAACGGAAGATCATACCCATCGGTCCACCTCAGCAATATAACGAAACATTCTCGAACCATATCGAAACGAAACGCTTGCATCAAGAGCGAAGGGTGACGCAGAATCGGGACGACGTCTCAAGAGGAATTCGCCATGCGGCCGATCGGACGACGCACTGTATTGAAGCTCGTGGCCGGCAGCGTGGCCGGCGGCGCGGCGTGGCTCATGCTGCCGAAGGCGCTGGCGGCATCCGGACTCGGTCACGCCGGCGCCGATGGCGGCACCGGCGCCACGGTGGGCGACGCGGTACTGGCGATCGCCTTCGATCGCCGCCTGCACACGCGCCTGCTGGTTCGCGGCGAGCCGCTCACGCCCTGGCAACCCAGCGAGAGCCTGCGGCTGGCCGATGGCGCGGTCGAGGACTTCGCCATCATCGGTCACCGGGAACTACCGGTCGCCGATGCGCGTCACGGCAGCGGTCACCAGGCGATCGTCAGCGGCCGTTCCGGCCATCTGGAAAAGGAAGTGGCGCTGACCTTCTTCGACGCTCTCCCCGGTTTCGCGGTGCTGCAGACCCGCTATCGCAATCTGGGCGACGCCCCGCTGCAGGTCGCCGGCTGGCGCAATGCCGCGCACGAACTGGCCGAGGCGCCCGGTGGCTTCTGGAGCTTCTCCGGCACCACCCACACCGACCGCCGCGACTGGGTGCAGCCCATGGCGGCCGGCTTCGACCAGCGCAACACGCTGGCGATGGATTCGTCCGACTACGGCGGCGGCACGCCGGTGGCCAACATCTGGCGCCGCGACATCGGCCTGGCGGTCGGCCACGTGGAACCGGTGGTGCGTCCGCTGGATCTTCCCGTGCGCAAGACCGCCGGCGGTGCGCATATCGCGGTCGAGTCGGTGCAGGCATCGACCTTGGCGCCCGGCCAGACCCTGGTCACCGAACGCACCTTCCTGGCGGTCCACACGGGCGATCATTTCGCACCGCTGCTGCAGTATCGGCAATACATGCAGGCCGAGGGTCTGGAGGCGCCGCGCGCGCCGGAGTCGGCGTTTGCGCCGGTGTGGTGCGCGTGGGGCTACGGGCGGGATTTCACCATCAAGCAGATCCTGGACACGCTGCCGAAAGCCCGCGAACTGGGCTTCGGCTGGGTGGTGATGGACGACGGCTGGCAGACCAACGAGGGCGACTGGCGCATCGACACGCGCAAGTTCCCGCGCGGCGAAGCCGACATGCGCGACTTCACCGCGAAGATACGCGCCCAGGGCATGCATCCGCGCCTGTGGATCGCACCGCTGGCCGCCGACCCGGGCAGCGACGTGCTGCACGACCATCCCGACATGCTGCTGCTGGACCAGGACGGCGGCTTCCAGAAGGTGACCTGGTGGAACGCGCTCACGCAGTGTCCGGCCTACCAGCCCACCGTCGACTATTACGTGGCGCTGGTGAAGAAGGTGATCGGCGACTGGGGCTTCGAGGGCATCAAGTTCGACGGCCAGCACCTCAACGCCGTGGCGCCCTGCTACAACCCCGCGCACAAGCATGCGCATCCCGGCGATTCGGTCGAAGGCCTGGCCACATTCTGGAAGGCCATCCACCAGGCGGCGCACGAGGCCAATCCGCAGGCGGTGGTCGAGCTGTGCCCCTGCGGCACGGCTTTCGATTTCCACAACCTGCCGGCCACCGACCAGTACCCGGCGTCCGACCCCACGTCTTCCTGGCAGGTGCGCAGCAAGGGCAAGAGCATGAAGGCGCTGATGGGCTCGCTCAGCAGCTATGCGGGCGACCACGTGGAACTGTCCGATGGCGGCGACGATTTCGCCTCCACCGTCGGCATCGGCGCGATTCCCTCCACCAAGTTCACCTGGCCGAAGGACACCGAGCATCCCTCCGAGCCGCTGCCGCCGGGCGGCCTGGTGCTCACCGCGGAGAAGGAAGCGCTGTGGCGCAAGTGGGTGGCCTTGTACAAACAGCACATGCTGCCCAAGGGCGAATACCTGGGCACGCTTTACGACATCGGCTTCGACCGGCCCGAGGCGCACGCCATCGCCAAGGACGGGGCGATGTACTACGCCTTCTACGCCGACCAGTTCAAGGGCAAGGTGCCGTTGCGCGGGCTGGGCGCCGGACGCTACAAGGTGCGCGACCTGTTCAACGACGTCGACCTTGGCGAGGTGGATGCCAGCGAGGCGAACCTGCCGGTGGCGTTCAAGCACTTCGTGTTGCTGCAGGCCACGCCGCTGGGGACGCCGGCATGAGCCTGGCCGCCAGCGCGGTCGCCGCGCCACGCCGTCGCCCCTGGCTGGTTTTCGCCGTCACCACCGTCGCGCTGTGGGGCGTGTGGGGCGCGCTGTCGCCACTGTCGGCCGAGCACGGTTTTCCCGAGACGCTGGTGTACTGCGTGTGGGCGCTGACCATGATCCCGCCGGCGCTGTACATCCTGTGGCGCAGCGGCTGGGCGCTGGAGCATTCACCGCGCGCGATCGCCTACGGCATGGCCATCGGCCTGCTGGGCGCCGGTGGGCAGATGCTGCTGTTCCACACGCTGACCATCGGGCCGGCGTATTTCGTGTTTCCGATCATCTCGCTGTCGCCGGTGGTGACGATCGCCCTGTCCTTCCTGTTCCTGCGCGAGCGCACCGGCTGGAGCGGCGCGCTGGGCATCGTGCTGGCGCTGGTGGCATTGCCGATGCTGGACCTGTCGTTCGGTCGCGGCATCAGCGGCGGCCTGGGCTGGTTCGTGCAATCGCTGCTGATCATGCTGGCCTGGGGCGTGCAGGCCTATTTCATGCGCCTGGCCAACCATACCGTTCGCGCCGAAAGCATCTTCTTCTACATGATGCTGGGCGGCTTGCTGCTGGCGCCCGTCGCGCTGGCGATGACCGACTGGTCGCAGCCGGTCAACACCGGCATCGACGGGCCGTGGATGACCGCCGCGATCCAGCTGCTCAACGCCGTCGGCGCGCTGACCCTGGTCTACGCCTTCCGCCACGGCAAGGCGATCGTGGTGGCACCGCTGACCAATGCCGGCGCCCCGCTGGTGACCGCCGTACTGGCGCTGGTCTTCGCCAGCGTCGTGCCGGGCCCGCTGAAAATGATCGGCCTGGTGCTGGCCCTGATTGCCTCGCTGCTGCTGGTACTCGAACCCGAGGCTCCGGCCGAAGCCGGGCACGATCCCGACGTTTTCACCCCCTCCCCCGAATGGACTCCGACCTCATGCAAGTCCTCTCCGAGCTCATCGACCGCCACAAGCAGGGACACGCCGGTGGCGTGACCTCGATCTGTTCCGCGCATCCCCTCGTGATCGAGGCCGGCTTGCGCCACGCGCAGCGCACACAGCAGGCCTTCGTGCTGTTCGAGGCCACCTGCAACCAGGTCAACCAGGACGGCGGCTACACCGGGATGAAGCCGGCCGATTTCGTCGCCTTCGTGCATGCGATCGCCGACCGCGTCGGCTTCGACCACGCGCGCATCGCGCTGGGTGGCGATCACCTCGGCCCCAACCCGTGGACGTCGCTGGACGCGGCCGCGGCGATGGACAAGGCCGAGGCGATGGTGGCCGCGTACGTGGCCGCCGACTTCCGCAAGATCCACCTGGACTGCTCGATGGCCTGCAGTGGCGATCCTGAACCGCTGCCGGAGGCGGAGATCGTGCGCCGCGCGGTACGCCTGTGCCGGACGGCCGAAGCCGCCCATGCGCGCGTCGGGGGCGAGCCGCCGGTCTACGTGATCGGCACCGAAGTGCCGGTGCCGGGCGGCGCCACCGAAGCCATTGAGGGCCTGGCCACGACCACGCCGCAAGCCGCGCTGGCCACCATCGAGGCGCATCGCCAGGCCTTCGTCGCCGCCGGGCTGGAACCGGCCTGGCAACGCGTGATCGCCTCCGTGGTCCAGCCGGGGGTGGAGTTCGATCACCACGACGTGGTGGATTACGACCCGTCGAAGGCGAGCGAATTGAGCCACGCCATTGCCGGCGTGCCGGGCATGGTGTTCGAGGCGCACTCGACCGACTACCAGACCCGCGACGCGCTGGCCGCGCTGGTACGCGATCATTTCGCCATCCTCAAGGTCGGCCCCGGCCTGACCTTTGCCCTGCGCGAGGCGCTGTGGGCGCTGGACGCGATCGAGCGGGAGTGGATCGAGGATGCGCGCCGGGCACGCCTGCGCGAGGTGGTGCTGGCGCGCATGCGCGAGCAGCCCGGTCACTGGCAGCGCTACTACCACGGCGAGGGACACGCGCTGACCATCGACCTGCAGTACAGCCTCAGCGACCGCATCCGTTATTACTGGCCCGACCCGGTGATCGAGCAGGCCTGCCAGCGCCTGTTCGACAACCTGCGCGCGAACCCGCCGCCGCTGCCGCTGATCAGCCAGTTCCTGCCGCACGCGCTGCACGCGCTGCGCACCGGCGCTGCGACCAGCGACCCGCGCTCCCTGACCATGGCACACATCAGTGCCGCCCTCGACGACTACCACCATGCCTGCCATGACCATGACATCCATTGAGTACCTGGGCGCGCCCGAGTCCGAGCTGGCCGCTGCGGGCGCGCTCTGCACCGCGCGCGAAATCGAGCAGCAGCCGCGGATGCTGCGGCAGACGCACGCGCTGGTGGCCGGGCTGCACGCGCAGATCCGCGCGTTTGCCGGCCCGCTGATCGACGACCCTGCCGCGCGGGTGATCCTCACCGGCGCCGGCAGCTCGTCCTATATCGGCCAGTGCGTGGCGCCGCTGCTGGACCGCCGGCTGGCCGCCCGCGTGGACGCGGTGCCGACCACCGACATCGTGTGCGCCCCGCATTTGTATCTGGAGCCGGAACAGCCGCTGCTGCTGGTCTCCTTCGGCCGTTCCGGCAACAGCCCCGAAAGCCTGGCCGCGGTGGAACTCGCAGAATCCCTGGTGCGCGACGTGCGCCACCTGGCGATCATCTGCAATGCCGACGGTGCGCTGGGCAAGGCACCGGTCGCCCGCTCGATGACCCTGCTGCTGCCGGCCGAGACCCACGACGCCGGCTTCGCCATGACCTCCAGCTTCAGCTGCATGATGTACGCGGCCATGGCCGCGTTGTTGCCGACCGGCAGCATGGACGCGCGCATCGACGCCATTGCCGATGCCACCGCGCGGGTCATCGCCGAATCACCGCAGACGCTGAGCGAGCTGGCGCGCGGCCAGTACGACCGCATCGCCTATCTCGGCAGCGGCATATTGCAGGGGCTGGCCCGCGAAGCCTCGCTGAAGCTCGGTGAGCTCACCAATGGCGCCGTAGCGACCTGTTTCGAATCGCCGCTGGGCTTTCGCCACGGGCCCAAGACCTTCATCACCGGGCACACCTTGGTGATGGTGTTCGTGTCCAACGACGCGCTGACCCGTCGCTACGACCTCGACCTGGTGGATGAACTGCGTCGCGACGGCCGCGCGGCGCGCATCATCGAGGTGAGCGCACAGCCGCGCGCCGCCGCGGGCGCCGACAACATCGCGGTGCCGGCGATGGCCGAGGCCGTCGATGCGGACCTGCTGTGGCCGTACCTCGCCATCGCCCAGATCCACGCCTTCCTCCGTTCGTGCGCCCTCGGCGTGACGCCCGACAATCCCAACCCCGCGGGCCTGGTGAACCGCGTCGTGCAGGGCGTGCGCCTGTACGCTTTGAGCGCATGAATCGGGTGACTTACCTGGGCGTGGACGGCGGCGGAACGAAAACGCGTTTCGCCCTGATCGATGCTGACGGCCGACTGCTCGCCGAAGCGGAGCTCGGCACGACTTACCATCCGCACGTCGGGCTGGACGGCGTGCGTGCCATCCTGGGTGAGGGCGTGACTGCGGTGCTGGACGCCGCCGGCCGAACCCCGGCCGACATCGGCCATGCCTTCTTCGGGCTGCCCGCCTACGGCGAGGACAGCCGCGCCACCGCGCTGCTGCAAGCGTGCCCCGCGGCGATCCTCGGTCACGACCGCTACACCTGCGACAACGACATGGTGTGCGGCTGGGCCGGCTCGCTGGGCTGCGCCGACGGCATCAACATCGTCGCCGGCACCGGTTCGATCGGCTATGGCCAGCGCCGGGGCCTCGCGGCTCGCGCGGGCGGCTGGGGCGAGGCGTTCTCCGATGAAGGCTCCGCCTACTGGATCGCCATGCGCGGACTCAACGCCTACTCGCGCATGAGCGACGGCCGCCTGCCCCGCGGCCCGCTGCACGCGATCCTCAACGCGCACTTCCAGCTCGACCACGACCTGGACATCTGCGCCCGCGTCTACGGCGGCAAGGCCTACGCCCGCGGCGAACTGGCGCAACTCTCGCGCCAGGTCGCCCAGGCGGCGCGGGCCGGCGACGCGGTGGCCGCCGCGATCTTCCGCGACGCCGGCCGCGAGCTGGCCGACATCTGCGACACACTGCGGCGGGCCCTGCACTTCGAAGCTGGCGAAACCGTACCGGTGTCCCACTCCGGCGGCGCCTTCAACGCCGACGAACTGCTGCTGGC
>CALCWL010000362.1 GCA_937906285.1 uncultured Rhodanobacter sp.
CCCATGCCGATCACGCTGCCCTTCTCCACCACCACGCCCTCGACCACCTCGGAGCGCGCGCCGATGAAGCAGCCGTCCTCGATGATGGTGGGGTTGGCCTGCAGCGGCTCCAGCACGCCGCCGATGCCGACGCCGCCGGACAGGTGCACGCCGGCACCGATCTGCGCGCAGGAGCCGACCGTGGCCCAGGTGTCGACCATCGTGCCGGCGCCGACGAAGGCACCGATGTTGACGTAACTGGGCATCAGCACCGCGTCCTCCGCGATGTGCGCGCCGCGGCGCACCAGCGCGCCGGGCACCACGCGCGCACCGAGCTGCTGCAGTTCGGCGTCGTTGCCGTGGGCAAAGCGCAGCGGCACCTTGTCGAAGGCCTGCGCCGGACCGCCGTCGACCACGCGGTTGTCGTTGATGCGGAAGTACAGCAGCACGGCCTTCTTGAGCCACTGGTGCACCATCCAGCCGCCGTGGCCGTCCGGCTCGGCGACGCGCCGCTCGCCGGATTCGAGCAGGTCGAGCACTTGGCCTACCGCGGGCCGCAGATGGCTTTCGATCTCGGATTGGGTGAGTGCATGGCGGCGCTCGAAGGCGTCGTCGATCAGGGTTTCGATGGCTTGCATGGCGATTCGATGGGGTCGATGAAAGGCGGCCGCTGCGGCGAACGGCAAAGAGTACAGGCTGCCAGCACGGGTGCGGTCGGGTTCATGCGCCTTTAACCCGAGGCCGCAGTACATTGGCTGGACGTCCATTCTTCCACATCCCGACGAGGAGCCGAACATGAGCCAGATCAAGATTGCCGTGCTGGTGGGCAGCCTGCGTGCGGATTCGTTCAACCGCCGGCTGGCCCGCGCGGTGGAGAAACTGGCGCCGGACGACTTTGCTTTCCGCCACCTCCAGCTCAATGACCTGCCGCTGTACTCGCAGGATTTCGACGCCGCCTACCCGGCCCCCGCCACGCGACTGAAGAAGGACATCGAAGGGGCGGACGGCCTGCTGTTCGTCACGCCCGAGTACAACCGCTCGATTCCCGGCGTGCTGAAGAACGCGATCGACATCGCTTCGCGGCCATGGGGCACCAACTCGTTCGCCGGCAAGCCGGCGGCGGTGATCGGCACTTCGATCGGCTCGACCGGCACCGCGATGGCGCAGCAGCACCTGCGCAACGTGCTGGCCTACCTGGATGTGCCCACGCTGGCCCAGCCCGAGGTGTTCATCCATTTCAGGGACGACCTGATTGCCGACGACGGCAGCATCGCCAGCGACAGTACACGCAAGTTTCTGCAAGGATTCGTCGACGACTACGTGGCCTGGATTCGCCGCTTCGCGCGCTGATCCCGGCGTCGCCGGCCGACCGCCCCGGCGACTGGCTTTGCGCCGCCGATGGGCGATAATGGGAAACCATTCGACCGCGGGGGGAGATCCATGGCGCGATACAACCTGGAGCCATTGCTGGCCCCGGTATCCGACGAATCGCCGGCCGGACCGGATCTCGAATACGACCCGGAGTTTCTCGCCCTGGAGCGCGCTGCTGCGCCCAAGGCCGAGCGCGCCGTGGGCGACACGGTCAAGGCCGCCGAGGAACCGGACTGGGAGAAAGTCGCCGAACTGTCCGAGGCGGTGCTGCAGCGTTCCAAGGATCTGCGCCCGGCAGTGCACCTGACCACGGCCTGGATGCGCAGCTCCGGCATGCCCGGCTGGAGCGCCGGGCTGGGGCTGATCCGCGGCCTGCTGGAACAATTCTGGGACACCGTGCATCCGCAACTGGACGCGGAGGACGACAACGACCCGACCATGCGCGTCAACGCGGTGGTGCCACTCAACGACCTGCAGAGTGTGCTCGGTTATTTCCGCACCACGCCGTTCGTGCAGTCGCCGCGCATGGGCCGCTTCACCCTGCGCGACCTGCGCATCGCCAACGGCACGCTGAAGGTGACCACGCCGGGAGACGGCCCCGAGCCGAGCATCACCGAGATGGAAGCGTGCTGCATGGATTGCGCGGAGGAGGAGCTGGTCCAGACCACCGCCGCGATCAGCGAGTCGCTGGAGCATGCCAAGGCCATCGACGCCCTGTTCAGCGACCACGTCGGCACGATGGGTCCGGACTTCAAGAATCTGCTCAGCGACATCTACGAGTTGAAGAAATTCCTCGACCCGCAGCTGGCGCGTCGGCTGCCGGCCGAGGTGGGCGACGGCGAGGCCGGCGAAGGCGGGGCGGAAGGCGGAGTCCCGGGCGCGGCGCGCGCTTCGGGTCCGATCGCCGGGCCGCAGGACGTGATGCGCAGGCTGGACGAGATCTGCGACTACTACACGCGTTGCGAACCCTCCAGCCCGGTACCGTTGCTGTTACGGCGCGCGCAGCGGCTGGTCGGCATGGATTTCATGGACCTGCTGCGCGATCTGGCCCCGGGCGGCATTTCCGAACTGCGCGTGGTGTCGGGTACGCCTGAAGACGAATAGCCGGCCGCCGGGAACAACTCCGGCGAGCGCGGCGCCTCGTCAGTAAACGCCCTTGCAGGTGCTGGCTGCCGGGCGAACCACGAGCTGGTGCACCGAAGGGTCCCAGCTCAGCGACAGGCCGCCGGGAAGCCCCGCCGTGATGCCGGCCGAGGCGATCTGGCTGATCGGCCCCACCGTGCTGCTGTGGCCATCGCCGAACGTCACCGTGGCGCTGATGGCGTAGCTGAGCGGATCGGCGCAACCGTCGATGGCGACGTACTTGGCCACCGTGCCCCGACCCACCCCCTCGGGCATGCTGCCGGTGATCGCCGGCATGGCGCGCCCCTGTCCGCCGCCGGGCGCCGGGCAGGTCTGGGTCAGCGAGTAGCTCACCGACACCTTCGGCGCGGGCGCCACCTCCAGCGCAGCCGAGGTGGGCGGCTGCGCCGTGCAGCCCATCAGGAACACCTTGCGCTGCGCCACCACGTTGAGCACGTAGCTGCCCGACGGCAGCGCACCGGCAGGCAATTTCAACTCGATGCGGTTGGGCAGCACGCCGGTCACTTCCGGCTGCACCGCTTGCAGCTTGCCCTGGGCGTCGGTTGCGCTGACGACCGGGCTGGCGCACTGCGCATCAAGCAGGTTCTCGCCGGTCAACGCGAACGCCGCCCCGGTGCCGTCGCCATGCAGGACGAACAGCGGGCGTCGATCCAGCGTCTCCACGCCATTGACCACCGGCGGCAGTTTCGACCCACCGGAGGCGGTCGCCTGCAACGCCACGGTTCGCGCGAGTGCCGCTTCCATCGCGGTGACATCCTGGCCCAGGCAGCCCTTGCTCGCCTCCAGGAATGCCTGCGTGCGCTGCACGGCAGCCTCGGCACGGTAGGCCTGTGCCTTCTCGTCGTTGCCCAGCGTGTCGATCGGCTTGGCCATATCCTTGCCCAGCGCCTTGCGCAAGTCCCGGCCCAGATCGCCCAGCTTCCGGCTGATTGCCGCGAGACTGGAGCCAGGCGATTCGGCCGCACGCGCGGCGAGGTCGTGTTGCGCCGTATCCAGCTGCGAGGCGATCAGTTCCCCGGTCAGCCGCGGCGCGATCGGCGGCGCCGCCTGTCCTGCGGCGGGGCCGGTCAGGCCCAGCGCAAGCATCGCCGCCACGATGCCTGCGCCGCGTTTGCCGATGCCGATCACTGCGGCGCTTTCGGCCACGGCATGACCATCCCCAGCGCGTCCGGGTCCTGGCAAGCGGCCTGGTCCGGCTGATCCGGATCGCATCCGCTCTGCTGATCGGCCGGCAGGCGCACGCCGGAAGGCACGATGCCGTACGAACGGTAGTTGGCGGTGATCACGCTCGGGTCGATGTAGGAGTCGCCGTGATTGCCGTTCTGCGCACTGCCGGCACCGGAGGCGGTCGGCACGTTGATGGCGAAACCACCGCCCAGCGGCAGCAGGTTGCCCGAGCTGTCCACCGCATAGAAGTACGCGGGCGGCAGGCCGACGTTGGCGATGTTCTGCAGGCCGGTGCCCACCACCTGGATCGGCTGGGAGCCGGTGCCCATGCGGCCGGTCGCGCCCCAGACGCCCACACCGTCATACACCGGCGCGGTGCCCAACTGGAACAGGTCGCCATGGGTCACCGACAGGTAGAACGGCGAGGTGCCTGCGTTCACCGTGAAGGCGCTGCCGGCCACCGACGCCAGCGTCAGCGTCTTGTCGTTGGTCATGCTGAAGCCGGCCAGCGAGGTGAAGTTGCCCAGCGTGTCGACCATGTTCTTGTTGGGCGAACCTGCGCCGCCCAGCACGGTCGGACCGACCGCGCTGCCGCTCAGCGTGCCGGCGGTGATGATGCCACCGGCACCTTCGCTGATCGCACCGGCCGAGGTCAGCGCAATGGCCGTTCCCTTCACCGAACCGTTGATCGCCAGGTCGCCGCTGGTGGTCTTAAGCGAAGTGCTGGCGCCGCCGTCCAGCGGACCGCCGACGACCAGCGCCTGCGCATTGGTCAGGGCGAAATTGGCTGCCGTGAAGCTGCCCAGCGTGCCGATCTGGTTGGCACCGTTGAGCGTGGTCGCGCCGACCGAGTTGCCGGTCAAGGTACCAGCCATGATGATGCCCGCTGCGCCTTCGGTGATCGCGCCGGCCGAAGTCAGCGTGGCGGTTGCCCCCTTCACCGATCCGTTGATCGCCAGATCGCCGCTGGTGGTCTTCAGCGAGGTGCTGGCACCACCATCCAGGGTGCCGCCGATGGCCAATGTCTGTGCATTGGTCAAGGCGAAGCTGGCAGCGGTGAAGCCGCCCAGCGTACCGATGCGGTTGGCGCCGTTGAGCGTGGTGGCACTGACGGAGCTGCCGCTCAGCGTGCCGGCGGTGATGCTGCCACCGGCGCCCTCGGTGATTGCGCCAGCAGAGGCCAGCGTCGTGGTCGCTCCCTTCACCGAACCATTGATCGCCAGGTCGCCGCTGGTGGTCCTCAGCGAAGTACTCGCGCTGCCGTCCACGGAGCCCGTCACCGCCAGCGCCTGCGCGTTGGTCAGGCCAAAGTTCGCCGCCGTGAAGTTGCCCAGCGTGCCGATGTGGTTGGCGCCACCGAGCGCGGTGCTGCCGACCGAACTGCCGGTCAACGTGTTCGCATGGATCGCACCAGCCGTCTGGTCGATATTGCGGCCTGCACCCAAGGTAACCGTGTTGCCGGTCAGGGTGCTGGCCAGGATCAGGTCCGAGTTCGCCCCGCTGGCCATCAGCGTAAGGTCGCCGGCACCACCATTGGCCGATGGTGCGTCATTCACCGTCAAGGTCTGGATGGTGTTGAAGGCGAAGTCGCCACCGCTGGTGAATGCACCCAGCGTGGCCACCCGGTTGGCGCCGAGCAGGCTGGTGCTGCCAGCAGAGCTGCCGCTCAAGGTATCGGCCGTGATGATGCCATTGGCGCCTTCGCTGATCGCACCGGCCGAAGTCAGCGTGGTGGTGGTGCCGGTCACCGCGCCATTGATGATCAGGTCGCCGGCCGTCGTGGTCAGCGCCACGAGCGGGCCGCCGTCAAGCGGGCCCTCGACAGTCAGCGTCTGGCCGTTGGTCAGGCTGAAGTCCGCGCTGAAGCTGCCCAGCATGTTGATGTGGTTGTTGCCATCGAGCGTGGTGTTGCCGACTGAATGACCGGTCAACAGGTTCGCGGTGATGCTGCCGCCGGCGCCTTCGGTGATCGCGCCGGCCGAGATCAGCGTGGTGGCGGTGCCCTTCACCAGACCGTTGATCGCCAGGTCGCCGCTCGTCGTGGTCAACGCCGTGCTGGCTCCGCCATCGACGGTGCCGCCCACGACCAGGCTTTGCGCGTTGGTCAACGTGAAATCCGCCGCGCTGAAGCCGCCCAGGGTGCCGATGTGGTTTGCGCCGTTGAGCGTGGTCGCGCCGATGGATTGACCCGTCAAGGTGCCTGCCGTGATGCTGCCACTGCCGCCTTCGCTGATTCCACCGGCGGAACTCAGCGTTGTCGTGGCGCCGCTCACTGCACCATTGATCGTCAGATTGCCCGCGGTCGTGGTCAGCGCCGTACTCGCACCGCCACTTACCGAGCCATTCACCGCCAAGGCTTGGGCGTTGATCAACGTGAAGCCCGCCGCACTGAAGCTGCCCAGCGAACCGATGTGATTGGTCCTGGCAAGGGTCGTTGTACCGGCCGAATGACCGGTCAGCGAAGTGGCCGTGAGGCTGCCGCCTGCGCCTTCGCTGATCGTGCCGGAAGAGGTCAGGCTGACCGCCGTACCTTTGACCGCACCTGCCAGGGCGAGATCGCCCGCACCCACCGTCAGCGCACCGGTGTTCACCGTGCCAAGGGTCAGTGCGTTGAGGTCATTGATCTGGGTGGCACCACCGGTGAGATTCACCGTGCCGCCGAAGTCATTGCTCCCGCCGGTCAAGGTGATCGCGTTCGAACCGGCATCGATGGTGCTCGTACCGACAACGCTCAGCGCACCGCCAGTCTGCAGGACCGCCCCACTGGCGGTGATGTTCAGACCGCCTCCGACCGTGGTCGCGCCCAGGGTCGTGGTGGTTCCGGCACCCGTCGTGCTGATCGTCAACCCGTTGCTCGCGTTGCCGCTGATGCCGAGGTTCGAGCTAGCCGTTATCGCTGAAATTCCGGAGTTTGTACCGCCTATGCCTGTCGAGCCCGCACCGGCAAGATTCACATTGACCGCGGTGGTGTAGCCGGAATAGTCCAGGCTTCCGTCGGTGCCGGCGTCGAGGTTGCCGGAGATGTCCCCGTCAGCACCCGAGTGCATGAGGAAGTGGCCGGTGCCGGCGTCGATCAGGTTGCCGATGCCGGAGAAGGCGCCGGCCAGATTGGTCACCGTGCCCTGGTTGTGCCCGGTCAGGCTCCAGGTCTGGTTGCTGGCGGTCAACGTGCCGATACCCGCATCGGCGATGTTCTCGAACGACGTCCAGCTCACGGTGCCGCTGTTGCCGGTATTGAGGCCGGTCAGACTGTAGGTCCGGCTGCTGCCGCTGATCGTGTCGGAAGCAGAACCGCCCTTCGCCGTCGTGATCCCGCTCCAGCCCCCGGTGCCGGTCGCCGTGCCTCCCAGGTTCACATTCACTGCAGTCGTGTACGCACTGTAATCCAGCGTGCCTGCGGCAGCGGAAGTCAGCATGCCCGACACGCCCGCACCGTTCGCGAACACGAAGGTGCCGGCACCGCTGTCGCTCAGACTCCCGAACGACGTCCAGTTCAGCGTACCGTTGTTGCCGGCATCTGTGCCGGTCAGGTTGTAGGTCTGGTTGCTGCCGGCGATCGTGGCACCGGCGCCGCTTCCGGCCAGCGTGGCGAGGTTGAAGCCGCTGTAGTCGATGCCCGAGGCACCCGATACCTGCGTGCCGAGATCGAAACTGCCGGTCACGCCGGTCACGCTGCCGCCCGTGCCCGTCACCACACCGAAACCGCTGTACGCGATGCCGCTTGCCGACGAGGTGCGCGTGTCGTCGGCGAAGCTGCCGACCACGTTCGCGATCGCGCCGCTGCCACCCACGCTGGTGGCGTTGGCGAAGGCCATGCCCTCGCTGGTCCTGGCGTTGTCGTCGAAGCCCACGGCACCGGTGACCGTCGCCGTGTCGGCCGCACTGAAGCCGCTGTAGCCGACACCGCCTGCCGTTCCGGCCTGGGTGCCGGTCAGGTTGAACGCGGTGCTGCCCAGGTTCGTGATTGCGCCGCTGCCCGCCACGCTCGTGGCATTGGCAAAGGCCATGCCCAAGCTGCTCTTGGCCGCGCTGTCGAAACCGGCGGCACCGGTGACGGTCGTAGTATCGGCCGCGGTAAAGCCGCTGTAGTTCACGCCACCGGCATTGCCGGTCCTGGTGCCGACCAGATTGAACGCGGTGCCGCCAAGGTTCGTGATCGCGCCGCTGCCCGCCACGCTCGTGGCATTGGCAAAGGCCATGCCCAGGCTGCTCCTGGTCGAGCTGTCAAAACCTGCGGCGCCGGTGACGGCCGTGGTGTCGGCCGCGTCGAAGCCGTCGAAGCTGATGGTGCCTGCCGTACCTGCCATGCTGCCGGTCAGGTTGAACGCCGTGCTGCCCAGGTTCGTGATCGCACCGCTGCCCGCCACGTTCGTGGCATTGGCGAAGGCCATGCCCAAGCTGCTCTTGGCCGTGTAGTCGAAGCCCGCGGCACCGGTGAGCGTAGTGGTGTCGGCCGCGGTGAAGCCGTTGTAGTCGATACCGCCGGCGTTGCCTGCCGCGATACCGGTCAGGTCGAACGCGGTGCTGCCCAGGTTCGTGATCGCGCCACTGCCCGCCACGCTCGTGGCGTTGGCGAAGGTCATGCCCAGGCTGCTCCTGGCCGAGCTGTCGAAGCCCACGGCACCGGTGATCGTCGTCGTGTCGGCGGCCGTGAAGCCGCTGTAGCCGACGCCGCCGGCACTGCCTGTCGTGGTACCGCTCAGGTTGAACGCCGTGCCGCCCAGGTTCGTGATTGCACCGCTGCCCGCCACGCTCGCGGCATTGGCGAAGGTCATGCCCAGGCTGCTCTTGGCCGCACTGTTGAAACCCGCGGCACCGGTGATCGTCGCCGCGTCGGCTGTCGTGAAGCCGGTAAAGGCAACGCCGCCCGCCGAGCCCGCGTTG
>CALCWL010000363.1 GCA_937906285.1 uncultured Rhodanobacter sp.
CGCATCCCGTCCGGCTCGATGATGCCGACGCTGGACGTGGGCGATTTCATCCTGGTCAACAAGTTCGCCTACGGCCTGCGCCTGCCGGCGTTCAACAACAAGATCCTCGACCTGGGCGAACCCGAGCGCGGCGACGTGGTGGTGTTCCGCTGGCCCGGCTTCACCTGCCATCGCGACGACGGCACGGTGGTGCACGGCGGCAATGCGGACTGCAGCGTACCGGTGCCGAACCAGAACTGGATCAAGCGCGTGATCGGCCTGCCCGGCGACACCATCCAGATCCGCGACAGCGAGATCGTGATCAACGGCAAGCCGGTGCCGGCCGAGAAGATCGGCCCGTTCAAGGGCAACCACGCGCGCCCGGCGGACGAGGAACTGCTCGCCTACGGCGCCACCATCTGGAAAGAGCACCTGGGCAAGGTGACCCACCTGATCGCGCGCATGCCCGACCGCATGCCCACGCCGCCGGTGCCCAACGCGAACATGCCTGCGGTGGTGCCCGACAACTGCTACCTGGTGATGGGCGACGACCGCGAGAACAGCGAGGACAGCCGCTGGTGGGGCTGCATGCCGGAACAGAACCTGGCCGGCAAGGCGTTCCTGATCTGGATGAGCTGGAAGGGCTGGGGTACCGGCGGCGTGGATTTCTCGCGCATCGGCACGGTCATCCATTGACGCATCCGGCCCGGGCGCGCGACCGCGAAAACGTGACGCGATCGCGCCGCCCGCTCCCCGCCTGTGCTCAACAAGTGCGAGAATCCGCAGGCACCATCGGCCCCGGCCGGGCCGGTGCAGCGGGTGCGGGCGACACCCGGGACATCCACAGATCGGACGGCCGCCCAGGCGGCATAGCGAGGGGACTATGAAATCGAAACAGTCGGGCATCACCCTGATCGGCTTCCTGATCATCATCGTGGTGGTGGGCTTCTTTGCCTACATGGCGATGAAACTGGCACCGTCATATTCCGAGTACATGGGCGTGACCAAGGCGATGAACCAGATCGCCACCGAAGGCACCAACGGCAAGTCGCTGGACGAGATTCGCCGCAATCTCATGTTCAAGCTCGGCTTCCAGTACGTCGACGACGCCACCGTCAAGCCGTCCGATATCACCATCAAGCGCAACGCCGGCGGCACCAGCGTGCTGACCGTGGCCTACGACAAGCAGATCCCGTTCATGTACAACATCGACTTCCTGCTGCACTTCAACAAGAGCGTGCCGCTGCAGGGCAATGTCGGCGAGTAGACATTGAAGCTCCGTCACCGATTCAGTGATCCGGCCTGGGCGCAGCTCGCGCTGACCCACCGCAGCGCCGGCAAGCCCAACAACGAACGGCTGGAGTTCCTCGGTGATGCGTTGCTGGGGGCGATCATCGCCGAGCTGCTTTACGAGGTGCACCCCAAGGCCAGCGAAGGCGAGCTGTCGCGGCTGCGCGCGCAACTGGTCAACGGCAACGCGCTGGCCGTGGTGGCACGCGAACTGGAGCTGGGCGACGAGCTGAAGCTCGGCCCCGGCGAGTTGAAGAGCGGCGGTTTTCGTCGCGATTCGATCCTCGCCGACGCCTTCGAGGCACTGGTGGCGGCCGTGTACGAGGATGCCGGTTTCGACACCTGCCGCAGCCTGGTGCGCGACCTGTTCGGCGAGCGCGTCGCCGCGTTGCGACGCTCGTCCAAGGACGCCAAGACCCGGCTGCAGGAACACCTGCAGTCCGGTGGCTGGCCGCTGCCGCAGTACGAGCTGGTCGACAGCCACGGCGAGGACCACGCCAAGACCTTCGACGTGACCTGTCGCATCAGCGAACCGTTGCAGATCGTCGCCGCAGCCACCGCCGGCAGCCGTCGCGCCGCCGAGCAGGATGCCGCCGAGAGCGTGCTCGGCCAGTTGCTGGAGCTGGTGCGGCAATCCTGAGCCGCTGGTGCCGCCGGTTCACCGTGCGCACGCGCTCCACGCACTACACTTGCCCTTCGACTCGCCGAGCCAGCCACCATGAACGACCCACTCGATATCGCCGAAGGCAGCTTGCCGCATGAGGATTTCCGCTGCGGCACCGTAGCCCTGGCCGGGCGCCCGAACGTGGGCAAGTCGACCCTGCTCAATGCGCTGATCGGCTTTCGCCTCTCCATCATCAGCCCGCGGCCGCAGACCACGCGCCATCGCATTCTCGGCATCCACACCGACGAGGCCGGGCAGATCCTGTACGTGGACACCCCGGGCCTGCATCGTGGCGCGAAGCGGGCGATGAACCGCAGTCTCAACCGCGCCGCCCGTTCGGCGATCGGCGACGTGGACCTGGTGGTGCAGGTGATCGAAGCCGGCCGCTTCACCGACGAGGACGAGGCGCTGTACACCGCCCTGGTCGAGCAGTCCGCGCCGCGCCTGCTGGTGATCAACAAGGTCGACCTGAACAAGGACAAGACCGTGATGCTGCCGTTCGTGGCCGAGCTGGCGCGGCACCATCAGTACGACGAGATCCACTACGTCAGCGCCCTGAAGGAACAGGGCCTGCAGGCCCTGGAGCAGGCCATCATCAAGCGCCTGCCGGTGCGCGCCCCGATCTACGGAGTCGACGAGGTCACTGATCGCAGTGAACGTTTCCTCGCCGCCGAGATGGTGCGCGAACAGCTGATGCTGCGACTGGACCAGGAGCTGCCGTACGCCACCACGGTGGAGATCGAGCAGTTCGAGGATCGCCCGGATGGCGTCGCCGAGATCCACGCCGTGATCTGGGTCGAACGCGCCGGCCAGAAAGCCATCGTGATCGGCCAGGGCGGCGCCCAGCTCAAGGCCATCGGCTCCGCCGCTCGGCGCCACATGGAGCGCATGTTCGAACGCAAGGTGTTCCTGCGCCTGTGGGTCAAGGTCCGCGAAGGCTGGGCCGACGACGAGAACATGCTGAAGAAGTTCGGCTATACGGATTGAGAGCAGGGAATGGGGAATAGGGAATAGGGAATCGTCAAAGCCGAATCCGCCGCTCTCCCATCCCGTTTTCCCATTTTGGCTTTCTGCGAGTTATGGAACAGGAAGTAGGGAATCGCCAAGGCGACCACTGCTCTCCTGTTCCCTATTCTCCATTCCCTATTCCCAGCCCCCAAGCCATGCGCATCGAACAGCAACCCGCCTATGTCCTGCACGCGCGGCCGTATCGCGAGACGTCGCTGTTGCTGGAGTGCCTGACCCGCGAGCA
>CALCWL010000364.1 GCA_937906285.1 uncultured Rhodanobacter sp.
CATCGACGTGATGCTGGTGCTGCTGATCATCTTCATGGTCACCACGCCGATGCTCAACAACAGCGTCGACGTCCAGCTGCCGCAGTCCGATGCCAAGTCGCTGCAGGCGAAGAAGGACCCGGTACTGGTGTCCGTGCTGCAGGACGGCCAGCTCTACCTGACCCTCAGCGGCGCCAAGAAGGAGCTGGTCGACGAGGACACGCTCAAGCTCAAGGTCGGCGCCTTCGTGCGCGAGAACCCGCAGGTGAACGTGCTGGTCGGCGGCGACGAGCGCGGCAGCTACGGCGGCGTGTTCAAGGTGCTGGCCGACCTGCAGGCCGCCGGCGTGGCCAAGGTCGGCCTGATGGGCCAGCCGGGCCCCGCAAACGAGCCAGGCAAGGGCGCGTCCGATGGACGAAAGTAGGGCGACGCCGAAGGCGGTCGTGCTGTCCGCCGTATTGCACCTCGGCATCGTGGGATTCCTGTTCCTCGCCGTGCTGCCGTGCGCGTCGTACGAGAGCTTCTTCAACGCGCTGCACCTGCCGTCGTGGATGAACCCGATCACCTGCACGGTGCCGCTGAAGCTGCAGGGCCCGATCATCGAGGCGACCCTGATCGGCCCCACCGGCAGCCCGCCGCCGAAGGCGGTCAAGGTCAAGCCGGTGCCGAATACGGTGCCGCCGCCGCCCACCGTCACCCCGCCCAAGCCGACGCCGGAGAAGCCGGCGGTCAGCCAGTTGCCGCCGCCGCCGAAGCATCCGGACACGGTCGACCAGGAGCGCGTGGTCGAGGACGCCGCGCTGAAGGCCGAAGAGGCCAAGAAAGTGCAGGAGGAAAAGGAGCGCCAGCGCCAGGCCGAACTGGACGCCCAGGCGGCCAAAAAGAAGGAGGAGGAGCGCAAGAAGCTCGATGCGATCTTCGCCAAGATGGCGGCCGCCTCGGCGCAAACCCGCCAGCTGGACAACAAGGCCAAGCAGGCCCAGCAACAGCTGGCCGACCTGAAAAACGCCCAGGACAACGCGCGCTCCGACCTGCCCGAGGCGTCCCAGCTGCAGACCGGCAACAACAGTCCGGACAGCGATCTGAGCAGCGAGTATGCAGCGGCCATTCAGAATGCGGTCACACCGAACTGGTTACGTCCGGATAACATGCCGGATGTGCCGTGCGATGTTCACATCGTGCAATCACCCGGCGGTGACGTCCTGCGCGCCACAGTCGATTCCAGTTGCCCGTATGACGAGGCCGGAAGGCGCTCGGTGGAAAACGCCGTGCTACGTACCAAGACCTTGCCGTACAAGGGTTTCGAGAAAGTGTTCCGGCGCAATCTCACCTTCACCTTCAGGCCGCAATGACCAAGCCCACACGAAAGTTCAGCCTCGGCATCGCCCTTCTCATGCTGGCTGCGGCCTCGCTGCTGGCCGGTCCGGCGGTGGCGCAGTCGCCGCTGACGGTGGACATCGTCGGCGGTGTCAAGACCGCCACGCCGATCGTGGTGGTGCCGTTCGCCCAGCAGGGCGGGGCACCGCTGTCGACCGACGTCGCCGACGTGATGCGCAACGATTTCAACCGCTCCGGCAAGTTCCGTTCGCTGGCCAAGAGCGACATCGTCGAGACGCCGTCGCAGGGCTCGGAGATCAAATTCGCCACCTGGCGGCTGCTCAAGCAGGACTACATCGTGGTCGGGCGCATCGGCGACGCCGGCAACGGCACGCTCACCGTCACCTACGAGCTGTGGGACGTCAACAAGCAGCAGGAACTGCTCGGCGGCACCTTCACCACGCCGGCCGGCGACCTGCGCGGCGTGGCGCACCGGATGGCCGACAAGATCTACGAGAAGATCACCGGCGTGCGTGGCGCCTTCTGGACGCGCATCGCCTACGTCACCTCGGTGGGGCTGGGCAACAGCACGACCTATTCGCTGATCGTCGCCGATTCGGATGGCTACAACCCGCAGGTGGCGGTGCGCTCGCGAGAGTCGCTGCTGTCGCCGGCATGGTCGCCGGACGGCTCCAGCATCGCCTATGTTTCCTTCGAGGACGGCAATTCCTCCATCCGCATCCAGAACATCCTCACCGGCGCCCGCCAGCTGGTGTCTGCCCGCAAGGGCATCAACGGCGCACCGTCGTGGTCGCCGGACGGCAAGAAACTGGCGGTGTCGCTGTCCTACGTGGGCAACCCGGAAATTTTCGTGATCGACCTGGCCAGCCACCAGGCCACCCGGTTGACCAACAGCTTGTCGATCGACACCGAGCCGGTCTGGGCGCCGGACGGCCAGAGCGTCTACTTCACCTCCGACCGATCCGGTCGGCCGCAGATCTACCAGGTGCCCATCGCCGGCGGCACGCCGCAGCGGATCACTTTCCAGGGCCAGTACAACGCCAAGGCTTCGGTGAGTTACGACGGCAAGCAGATCGCGATGGTGCAGGGCGGCGGGAACGTGTATCGTATTGTCATTCAGGATCAGAGTCTGGGCGGGCAACAGCGGTTCATTTCGCCGGGCCCGCTGGACGACTCGGTCAGCTTCGCACCCAATGCCAGCATGCTGCTGTATTCAGCCACCGAAGGTAGTCGTGGAGTCCTGTATTCCGTGTCCAACGACGGCATGGTGCGCGATCGTTTGCGCCTCGCCGAGGGCAACGTGCAGGAACCCGCCTGGGGGCCTTATCGGGAACCTTGAATTTTCGTGTCGCCGCGCGGTCAGCCGCACGGCGGCATGATGCCCATGGAACGGGCCCGGACAGCGCCATCGGCGCGTTTCGGTTTCGGGTGGGACGCACTTGCGGACCCGCCGGGCAGAGCGACCATGCAGCATCACGCATCGTCGATCTTTCGCATGTGAAAATAACAGCCGGTCAACCGGCGGCAAGCGTTTGTAACCTCCTCGTCATCTGTTTGTCGGAACTCAACTCGTTATAAGGAACGTCACCATGAACAAAACCGTTCGCATCGCCCTGGTTGCCTTGCTCTGCGTGGGTGCAGCAGCGTGCAGCAAGAAGCAGGAAGTCAAGCCGCAGCCGCCGGTCGAGCAGACTGCACCGGCGCCGACCGCGCCCGCGTCCGATGGCAAGTACACCCCCGCCGACCTCGACACCGACGCCTGCCTGCGTCAGCGCGTCGTGTACTTCGACTTCGACAAGTCCGAGATCAAGCCGGAGTTCCAGCAGATCATGGCTTGCCACGCCAAGTACCTGCAGGATCGCCCGAGCGCCCAGATGCGTCTGGAAGGCAACACCGACGAGCGCGGCACCCGCGAGTACAACCTGGGCCTGGGTGAGCGCCGTGCCAATGCCGTCGACAGCGCGCTGCAGGCCAATGGTGCCTCCGGCAGCCAGATGACGGTGATCAGCTACGGCAAGGAAAAGCCGGTCTGCCGCGAGCACAATGAGGATTGCTGGAGCAAGAACCGCCGCGTCGAGATCGTCTACACGGCGCAGTAATGATGAAGCGACTGGCTAAGGGTTTTTCAGCCAGGATCAGCATGGCGGGCGCCTTGGCGTCCGCCATGCTGTTCGCGTTCCCGGTACTGGCTCAGGATGCCCGGCTCAGCCTGGCGGACCGTGTCAGCCGGCTGGAGCAGCAGACGCAGAGTCGCGACCAGAACGGTACCGGCCTGGTCAACCAGATCCAGCAACTGAGTTCGCAAATACGCCAGATGCAAGGTCAGATCGAGGAGCTGCAGCATCAGCTGCAGGTGCTCGAGGACAAGAACAAGGCCCAGTACGGCGACCTCGATGCGCGCCTGGCGCGTCTCGAAGGTGGCGGTGCGGGCAATTCGCCGGCGCCCTCCGGCACCCCGGCAACGGCAACGGCGACGGCAACTTCCGCCAGCGCGTCGGGCGCGCCTGCGTCGGCATCGAGCAGCGCTGCCCCGGTCGATCCGGCCGCGGCCCAGGCGGCTTATGACACGGCATTCCAGTCGATCCGCGGCGGCAATTACGCGGCGGCCTCGCGGCAGTTCCGTGCCTTCATCCAGCAGTATCCGAACCATGCGCTGGTGCCCAATGCCTGGTACTGGCTGGGGCAATCGTATTTCGTCACCACCAACTACGGCGTGGCGCTGGATGCGTTCAAGCA
>CALCWL010000365.1 GCA_937906285.1 uncultured Rhodanobacter sp.
GCGGAGCGATCGAGCTGGCTGCTCCAGCTCACCATCGATTCGCCGGCCTTGAAGGTGACGTTGATCCTGCCGTCCTTGACCAGCACGCCCTCGCCGCGCGGATGCTCGCCCGGCAGCAGCGGCAGGCTGATGCTGAAGCCGCCTTCCTGCGGCGCGATGCGTTCGACCCGGTTCAGCACGATCCAGTCCAGCCCCAGGCCGATGCTGCGGGTCAACCGCACATACGGCGGAAAGCTCTGCGCGGCCGGCAGTTGCTTGCCGTCGGCTGCCGTCTGCACGCGGCGCAAGGTGACGCTGTCGCCCAGCACGCGGCCGCCATCGACGCCGTCGAGCGACCAGCCGGGGCCGCTGAAGGCGATGCGCTGCGGCGGCAAGGCGAAATGCAGCGCGGCGCTGTCAACCGCGTCGAGCCGATAGCGCAGGTTGACGCGGTGCACGCCACGGTCGAGCCGCAGCAGCAGCTGATCGCCGTCGCGCCGCAGCGCCGGATCGGCCTGGCCATCGAGGCCGGCGTCGACCAACGGCAGCGCCTGGTCGGAGGTCGGCAACGGCAGCGCCACACGGGCGCCGACATGCGCTTCCAGCACCACCTCCAGCACCGTGCCGTCGACCCGCAATTGCGCCTGCGCCACCTCGGCGCATTGCGGCGCGCACTTCGGCGCCTCGGTCAGGCGACTGCGCAACTGCTCGAGCAACTGCGCGTCCGGCAGCGCCTGCGCACGCGCGCCGGCGGGCAGCAAGGCGATCGCCAACAGTGCCGCACCGGCCATGCCGGCGCCGCGCGACGGCATCCAGCGGCCGCGCACCGGTCGCCACAGGTTCATCGCCAGACGACCCAGCATCGCCGCCAGCAGGCCGACCATCAGCACGCGCAGCAACCGCACCAGCCACGCCGGCGCGATCAGCAGCCGCGTGGTCTGCTGCGGCGTCACCGGTCCCGACCAGCCGAGCCGATAGGTGTTGCCCTCATCCCACTGCGGCGTGCCGACGCCCGCCTGGATCACCGTGCGGTTGTCCTGCTCGCTCGCCACCAGCTGGCTGGCACTGATCCGCGAACCGGTGACCACCACGCTGTCCAGCGTGCCGGGCGACGATTGCACGGCATTCGCGCTCATCTCGTTCACGGCGCGTGCGGACGGCGCCGGGGGCGGCGGCGGTGCCGGTACGCCGGCCGCCATCTTGTCGGCGACGACGGCCTGCGGGGCATACGCCGCCGATACCATCCGCGGCGCGCTGCCATGCTCCAGTTGCGGATGCAGCGCGTATTGCAACTGCGCGGCCGCGAACGGCAGTGCCCACAGCACGGCCAGTGCGAACACGGCCAGCGCGCCCCCGCGCGCAAACACGCGCAGGCGACCTTCGGGCAAAGCGTGCAGCAGCAGAGCCAGCGCCAGTGCCAGCGCCAGCGTCCACAGCGGCGCCAGCGCCTCGTGCTGCGCCAGCGCCAGGTAGCCCGCCGCCAGCAAGGCCCACGGCCAGCCGAGCAGGCGCCCGGCCAGCAAGGCAATCAGCGCCACCACGAACAGGTCGAGCAGACTCCATTGCGCGGCCCAGGAATCGTTCGAGCGGTCGGCACCGATCGCGCCGAGCAACCGATAGCCATGCGGCAGGTGCACGGTGGCATCGATGCCGTCCAGCGGCAGCTGCCAGCCGGAAGCGGGCATCGCGCCGACCGCGGCCGGCACGCGCAGGCCGGCGGCCACGTCGATGTGGCGATCGCGCAACTCGATACCCGCGCGGCCCTTCGCATCCCTGGTGACGAGCAGGGGCTCGCCGTCTTCCGAAGCACGCTGCAGCTGCCACGGTGCCGTGACGTCAAGCCGCTGGTGATGGCGCAACTCGCCGCCGAGGCGGTCGGCCACGCTGAAATGCGCGCCGTCGAAGTCCAGCCACATTTCGCGTTGCAGGTGCAGCGCGTCGCCGCGACTGCCTTCGTTGCCGCGGTTGCCCTGCTCCACGCTCAGCGCGCTGCGGTCGTCCAGCGCATAGGCCGGCAGGCTGGCCCAGTCATCCGGCACTCCGGCCTGCGCCGCGTCGACCGCCTGGCCTTCCACGCGCGTGCTGCGCAGTGCGTTGTCGTCCGCGTAGCTCCAGACCTCCTGCTTCGGCCACGGCGCGGCGGGCAGGGTCACGCCGACCTTGGCCAGCGGCGCGACGCTGCGCGCCAGCAGGGTCAGCGTCCACTGGCCCGACCGCAATTGCACGCGCAGATGACCGTCGTTCTCCAGCCGCGCAGGCAGCTCGCCGCCGAGCGAGGTGGCGACGAAACCTGCGGGCAGCACCGGCCCCAGCACCTGCTCGCGCGCGCTGCCGCTGACGTTGAACTGCAACCGCGTTTCCAGCGTGGCCGGCAAGCCATCGGCCAGGCGGCGATACACGCGCAGCGAAAGCGCATCGGCCGCGCGCTGTGCGCTGGCCGCTTCGCCCAGCGTGAGCTGCCGGCCATCGCGTTCGATTCGCGTCACCTTGGCACCATCGACACTGAGCGCCACCAGGCCGATCGACTCCGGCACGCTCAGGTTCGCCGGGCGCGACGTCCACGGCAGCGCGCCCTGGATGCGGTAATCGCCCGGCTCCAGCCACAACATCGGTTCGCCCTGGTGCTCCAGCACCGTCGCCGGCCGACTGCCCAGACTCACCTGCTGCGGCCAGTGGCGACCGTCTCCCGGCAAGGCCACCCAGCTCGGCGCATCCACATGCACCTCCAGGCTGAAGCGCCCGCCATCCTCGTCGGCATCGAGCTCCAGCCGGCCCGGCCAGGCGCAGCGATAGCTGTCCCCACCCGGCGCCTGGTTGGCCAGGAACGGGCAAGCGTGCCCGGGCACGTCGTGCAGCACCCAACCCTGCCAGTCGCGCAACGGCGGCGGAATGTCCTGCGCCGCCAGCGGCGCGGCCAGCAGCAAGCCCAATCCCAGCAAAATGCACCATCGACGAAGCATGCTGCTTTACCCCTGTAGGCCGGTCGGCGGGCACAGTGTAAGTGGAA
>CALCWL010000366.1 GCA_937906285.1 uncultured Rhodanobacter sp.
CCCAGGAGCCCGCTCGACCTCCTCCTGTTCGTGACCGTGGGCGTACTCAACTTCGCGCCGCTTGTCAGCCAGGCCGGCCTTCACGTGATCGGGATCGGAGCTGTCGGCAGGATGTCCGGTAGCATCGACCTTCTCCCGCACCAGCAGGCCGTTGCCATCCCTCCCCTGAGCCAGCAGACGATCGCTGACCCGTTTGACGTGGTCATAGTTGAGGCGCACCCCCACCGATACGGTGAAATCATCGTTGGGCAACACACGATGCAGCATCTGGCCGACGCGCTTGCGCATTTCCGCCTCCAGCCGGCTCTGCTGGTCGAGCCTGTCGCTGACCGGCACACCGCCCTGTCCGTCCGTGGCAACTCCGGAAAGAACGAGGCCCTTGCCGTCCAGTACGACCACGGATTCCGGTACCAACCCTTCGACGGCGGATGCGATCAGGCGCTGGATACCGGCAACCTCACGGGCATCCAGGTGTTTTTGCGGCTGCAGATTTAGCGTTACTGAAGCCTTCGATGCTTCCTGATCCTGTTCGAACAAACTGGCGTGATGGATGGTCAGATGTACTCGCGCCGAAGCAACTTCACTCAGCGAGGTGATCGTCCGCTCCAGTTCACCCTGGAGAGCGCGTTGGAAATTGACCTTCTGGGCAAACTCGGTGACGCCGTAGTCGGAGTCCTTGAACAACTCGAATCCGACGCTCCCCCCTTTCGGCACACCTTGAGAGACCAGCTTCATGCGCGTCTCGTACACCTGCTCCGCGGGCACCAGGATGGTTCGGCCCTCGTCGGCCAGCCGCCATGGCACTTGCATCTGACTCAGCGCCGTCGTGATCTCGGCAGCGTCCGATTCGCGCAGCTCGCCGAACAGCAACCCATACGGCGGGTGCATGATCCACCACGTGGCGCCGCCGACCAGGCACAGGATCAAAAACAGCCCCGTCGCAAATGCAATGCGTGAACGCCGTGACATGGATGCAAAGAAATGCCGCATTGCCTACTCCGTAAAAATTCCCCGACGCCTGCACACCTGCGATGAACCGGATGATGCCGGATGCTCCCCATCCCTTACCCCAACCCGCCTACCCCGCCGCACCCGCACTACACGCAAGTGCGGATGGAGCCGAACCGGCTACAACTGCATGTTCGTCAAGTTCTGGTAGGCATCCACGATGCGGTTGCGTACCTCGACGGCGAACTGCAACTGCAGATGGGCATGCTCCATCGCCATCATCACGTCCTGGACCGGGATGTTCTCCCCCGCAGCAAGCGCACGCGCCGAGGCATCCGCCGCGTTCAGGCTGCCATTGACCTGATCGAGCGCATGACCCGTCATCTGCAGGAACGACGGACCCGCCGGGAGAGATTCGTCCGGGCCCTGCTCCGGCATGACCGGCAGGCTGAAGGAAACGTCATCGATCGGCATCACGCTCATGAGCCGCTCCCGATATCCAGCGCATGCAGCGCCATGCCGCGCAGCGTGTTGAACGCACGCACGTTGGCCTCGTATGCGCGACTGGCCTCCAGCAAAGTGCTCATTTCGGTCACCATGTCCACGCGCGGATAACTCACCATGCCGCGCTTGTCCGCTGACGGATCCGACGGATCGTGGACTTCGCGCTGGGCGACGTCGGTGGCGATCAGGACCGGGTGGTCAAACTGTTCTGACCCACCGATCGCTGCATCGAAACCAGTGGTGTGTGGCGCCACCGCGCGCATCAGCTGCGTCGGCCGCCCAGGTGCGCCCGGCGTGTTGGCCACGGCGATGTTGTGGCTGGCCGCCTCTAGGCGCAGGCGCTCGTACTCCAGCCCAAAACGCGTGGCGGCAAGGATCGAATCGACGCTCATCCGTTTCTCCCGGTCAAGGCCAGCTGCATCAAGGCAAAACGCCGCGACAAGACCGTCGTCAGCGACTGGAAATCCACGCCGGCGGACTCAAGCTCCGCCACCTGCCCGTCAAGGCTTGCAGAGCTGTCTGCTTCGCCGTCCGCACGGTTCACCGAGCTCCGCAGCACGGCGGGCGTCAGCTCCGTCAGGCGATCGACGGCCATGTCCGGATCTGCTGCGGCTTCGCGCAGCAGCCCCATGGCGGCTCCAAAATCCGCGCGCTCCGCGCGATAGCCCGCGACGTGGACATTGGCGATGTTCGTGCTGGCGACTTCGGCACGCAGTTGCGCCATGTTCATGCCCAGACGTATGGCTTCGACGGTCAGATCCATGTGCTCCCCCTCATTGGATGATCAGTTCGCCGCGTAGGGCGCCGGCGTCCTTTATGGACTGCAGGATGGTGATTACCTCGCGCGTGGAAAGGTGAATCGCGCGGAGCGCACCGATCAGGTCGGCCACGGTGGCGCCGCCCGGGATGGTGACCAGCTTCGCCTCTGGCTCCCTCACGTGGATGTCGGATTGCGGAACCACCGCCGTACCGATGTTCGCGGACGGCCTCACCAGCACGCCGTCGGGCTGCGAGACCTGGTAGGTGGTCCGCACCACGATGCGCAGGTCGCCCTGCGAAATCGTGACGGCGCCAAGCCTCACGTCGCCGCCGGAGACCACCGTGCCGGTGCGCTCGTTGACCACCACGCGAGCGGCCTGATCCGGCGTCACGGGCACGTTCTCGATCATCGAGATCGCACGAATCAGATCCTGTGGCGGCGAAGCGAAGGTCACGCGGATCTTGCCCGCATGCTCGGCCACCGCATCCACCCCGGCGTTGCGGCGCAGCGATTCGACCACCCGCTCCGCGGTGGTGAAATCCGGCTGATAGAGCACCACGTCGAGCGTGCGCCCGCTGGCTTGCAGGCCCAGCGGCGCCTCGCGTTCGACCAGGGCGCCGTTCGGCACGCGCCCCACGGTGGGATGGTTCTTCTGCTGCGAACTGCCGAACGCGTGGACCTCGTATCCGCCTACCGACAACGGCCCTTGTGCCAGCGCATAGAGCTTGCCGTCCGGACCATCCAGCGGGGTTTCCAGCAGGACACCTCCTGCCAGACTGCGCGCATCGCCCAGCGAGGACACCGACACGTCGAGTTTCTGTCCCGATTCGGCGAATGCCGGCAACGTCGTGGTCACCATGACGGCTGCGACGTTGCGGCTGTTGAGGTCGTCCGGGCTGATGCTGATCCCGAAATGACTGAGCGCATTGGCCACCGACTGCACGGTAAGACGATTCTTGCTGGAATCGCCGGTACCGGCTAGGCCGACGACCAGACCATAGCCGGTGAGCGCGTTGTCCCGTACTCCCTGCACGCGCGCGATCTCCTTGAGTCGGACGCTGTTGTCATCGGCCCGTGCCACTGCACAGCAACACGCAAGGAGCAACAAAATAACAAGACAGCGACTCATATCAGGCCCAGCCAATGCGTGATGCGATAAAGAATGCTGCGTCGCTGGGCCTCGGAAACGTCACCCTGACCGGTGAACTCGATGTTTGCCTCGCTGATGCGGTTGGACGGAATCGTATTGGCCGCCGATATGTCCTCGCTGCGCACCAACCCCGTCAGCGTGAAGTGCTGCTTCTCGCCATTGACCACCACCAGTTGCTCCCCATGGATACGCAGCAGCCCGCTGTCGTCCACGCCGACCACCCGCACCGCCAGCTCCGCCTGCAAGGTGCCGACACGCGACGTCTTGCCCTGGCCCGCGTTGTCGCCGGACAAGCCGACTCCGTAGTCGTGGCGGCCGAAACGCGTCTGCGTGGTGGCGCCCAACTGGACGCCACTGCCTGCATCAGTATTGGCGCTTGCCGAGGCGCGCGACGTCTCGGTCACCAGCACGGTCAGCGTGTCGCCGGGCCGGTGGGCGCGCCGGTCGGCGGTCAGGCCGCGGTAATCGTCCGGATCGATCATCGAACCGGGAGAGGTCTGGGCGTGCACGGCGGGAACGATCAGCATCCAGGCCAGGCACAAGAGGAATCCACGCTTATCGGACAACTTCCACCTCCCCCTTGTCGGTCACTCGGGCACGTACGGGCGACACCGCGCCGTCGACCAGAACGGGCACGACGTCGCCCGCATCGCCCTTGGCGATGGCCGTGCCCTGCGCCTGCATGCGGATTGCACCCAACGCCACGTCGACGTGCACCCGCTGCTGACGATCGACGTCCGGCACGCGTTCGAAATCGCCGACTCGCACCATCGAACCGGCGAGTACCGCGTGGCGCAGCCGCATGCCATCGATCTGTCGCGCGTCCCGCACGGGTTCCCCCCGCGCGGCCGCCATGTCCACGTCGCGCGGAACCAGCGTCAGCGCTACAGCCGCCGTACCCAGGGCCGCGTCGCCGGCATAGCTGAGCACCTTGCGCTGGACTTCGAGCGCGAACCAGACCGTGGTCGATCGCGCAACCTTTCCATCGACGGTCACGGCTACCGGCACGCCGGCGCGCGCGCGTGGCCAGCGGCCAGCCAATGGGCGCACGACCAGACCGACGGTTCCTGCGGGAACCGAGATGTCCGCGGGCGCGCCGATCACGCTTACCTTCGATGTGGCTGCTTCGCTGCCCAACCGCGCATCGACCTGCGCACGCGCGGCGGCCACGATGCGTGCCGCCGCAATGCGCTGGGTCGCTTGCGGAGCAGCCGACACAATCGCTGGTGCCGCCGCCAGCAACACGATGGAAAGAATCCGCAGCATGGTCACTGGCGCAGGTTGTTGATGGTGTCGAGGATCTGGTCCGACGCCTGCAGCACCCGCGCATTCAATTGGTAGGCACGCTGGGCGATGACCAGGGTCGACATCTCCGAGACCATGTCCACGTTGGATCCTTCCAGCATGCCCTGCATCAGTGCACCGACGCCGTTCTCGTTCGGCCTGCCAACGCTCGGATCCCCCGATGCCTGGGTCGGCGCGAAATTGTTGTTGCCCACCAGTTGCAGCCCCTCGGGCGACGGGAACGTACTCAACTCGATCTCCCCCAGCAGCGTCTGTTCCTGATCCGCGCCCACCGTCGCGTAAACCTGGCCGTTCTGGTTGATCCGTATGTCGGTCGCGTCCGGTGGAACCTGGAAATCCTGGGCAAGGTGATCGCCTGCGGCGGTGACCAGATAGCCCTGGTTGTCCACGTGCAATTGCCCATCGCGGGTATACAGGTGGTTGCCGTTGCCATCGACGACCTCCAGGAAACCCTCGCCCTGGATGCCGATGTCCCAGACTCTGTTGGTCTGCTGCATCGCGCCCTGCGAAAACACCGAGCTGGTCGACAGGATCTCCGATCCGGCGCCTGCGCTCTGCGGCGACATGCCGGCCTGAACCTGTTCAGGCGATATCACGGCAACGTCCCCGAAGGCCACGCGCCGGCTTTTGAAACCGGGCGTCTGCATGTTCGAGATGTTGTTCGACAAGGTGTCGATCTGCGCCTGCTGGCTCTTCAGCCCCGCCGTGGCGATATAGAGTGCGTCGATCATGATCCGTCCTAGGCGTTGTCGCCGATGTGGTTGATGCCGGTCTGCATGGCCTGGTCGTAGGCCTGAATGGCGCGTTGTACCGATTGCGCATGGCGCGTGAGCTCGATCAGCCTCACCATTTCCGAGCTCGCATCGACATTGGACTTTTCCAATGCGCCCTGATGGACGCTTCCCTTCCACTCGGCCGCCGCGCCGGCGTACGCATACAGGCCGCCTCCGGCTTCCCGCAGGGCCTCGGGGGTTGCGACGGCGACCACGCGCAGGCTGTCGATGCTCTGGTTGCCGTCGAAGATTTCACCGGCCGCGCTGATGCGTACACTGTCGTGAACGAGCGTGACCGGTCCCGACTGGCCCAGCACCGGGTGGCCAGAGGCGTCGACCAATTGCTGGCTCGCGTCGATATGGAACTGGCCGTCGCGCGTCAGCATCTCCCGGCCGTCCACGTCCACGACGAAGAATCCCGGCCCTTGCAGCGCCAGGTCCAGGGGCTTGCCGGTCATGTCCAGATCGCCGTCGGCGAGATCCAGCGAAGGAAGCGGATCCGGAGCCCCCGTCCTGAAGTCCGTACGGATGCGCTCGGCGCGATAACCCGTCGTGCGCATGTTCGCCACGTTCTGGCTGATCGCATCGAGCGCCTGGACGTCGTTGCCGAGATAGCGGGCAATGCTGGAAATGGTGCTGATCATGGTGTCCTCATGCGGCGGTAGCCGTCGGGGTCGCGGTGACGGTGCCGAACGCCTTTACCACCAGGGTGGACGGCACCTCGTTGATGCCGAGCACGGTGACGTGCGGCAGGCTGCGCTGGATCAAGGCGCGGATGTGCCGGCGCACCACGCCCGGGCACAGCAGCACCGGCAGGTGGTTGCGCGACATCATGGCCTCGGTCTGCCGTGCCAGTCCGCCAAGCAGCGCGTCCAGCTGGGCCAGGTCGCCGATCAAGGCTCCGGCTCCGTCGCGCTGGCGCACCGCGGAAACGATGGATCGCTCCAGTTCCGGCGCCAGGGTCAGTACGTACAGTTCGCCCTGTGCGTTGCTGACACGCTGGCAGATCGCCGGGCCGAGGCGCTCGCGTACGCGCTCGACCAGATCCTCGGTTTGCTTGAGCGTCTTGCCCGCGTCGACCAGCACCTCGAGGATGGCCTCGATGTGGCGGATGCTGACCTGCTCGCGCAACAGCTGCTGCAGCACTTTCTGGATATCCGTATGCGACATCACGCCGGGAACCAGCTCGTCGACCAGCGAGGGCTGCCGTTCGCGTACGCGCATGACCAACCGCTCGGTCTCGGCGCGCGTAAGCAGATCCGGCGCATGCCGCTTCACCACCTCGCCCAGATGGGTGATCAACACGGTTTCCGGATCCACAAGCGTGTAACCCGCGCCGCGGGCGTACTGGCGCTGTTCCGCGCCTATCCACTGAGCCGGAAGACCGTAGGCCGGGTCGCGCGTCTCGCGCCCTTCCAGCTTGGCCCGTTTGCCGCCAGGATTGATCGCCAACAACGAATCGAAGTGTAGTTCTCCCCGCCCGGCGGGCGTCCCTTGGACGTGCAATTCATAGGCATCGGCGGCGAGCGGCAAATCCTGCACCATCTTCACCTTGGGCAACACGAAGCCCGCCTCCATGGCAAACTGCTTGCGGAAGGCGGCGATGCGCTCGCCCATGTCCAGGCCGCGGGCGTTGTATGCCGCAACGATTCCGCCGCCCAAGTGAATCTCGATCGGCTCTACGCTCAGGAGCTTGTACAAGTCCTCTTCCGGTCGCGCCGCAGCCGGCTTGGGAGCGTCCGTCGAGGTGTCTTCCTTCATTGGCGTCGCGCGTGAGCTGATGAAAACCAGCGCACCGACGCCCAGCAGCACCAGCAGTACCGGCCACGCCGGCAAACCCGGCAGAAACAGCAGCCCTGCCAACGCCAAGGCCACGATCAGCAACGTGTAGGAGTTCGACAGTACCTGCCGTGCGATCTCGGTGCCGAGCAGCGAATCCGACGCCGCCCGCGTGACGATGATGCCGGTGGCCACCGCGATCACGAGCGAAGGGATCTGCGTGACTATGCCATCACCGACGGTCAGCAGCGTGTACCGGTGCGCCGCATCGCCCCACGCCATGCCGTGCTGGATCATGCCCACGGCAAGTCCGCCGACGATGTCAATCAGGATGATCACGATGCCGGCAATCGCGTCGCCTTTTACGAACTTGGTCGCCCCGTCCATGGCGCCATAGAAACTGGCTTCCTTTTCCACTTGGCTGCGCCGTCGCTTCGCCTCATGCTCGTCGATCAGTCCCATGTTCATGTCGGCATCGATGCTCATCTGCTTGCCGGGCATGCTGTCGAGGGTGAATCGCGCGGCAACCTCTGCCACACGTTGCGCACCGCTGGTGACCACGACGTACTGCACCACCACCAGGATCAGGAATACCACCAGGCCTATCACATAGTTTCCGCCAACGACATAGTTGCCGATCGCATTGATCACGCGGCCAGCGTTGCCGCTGTCGAGGATCAGCCGGGTCGCCGAGATGTTCAGCGCCAGGCGGAACAACGTGGTGATCAGCAGCAGCGACGGGAACGTCGAGAAGCTCAGCGGCGAATCGCTGAAGAACGTGATCAACAACACCAGCAGCGCGCCGGTAAAGTTGAGCACCAGCAGGAAGTCCAGCAACGCCGACGGAATCGGCGTGAACAGGATGACCAGGATCACGATCACGCCCAGGACGAGCACGACGTCGCGTTTGCTGCGCCAGAGCTGGCCGAACATGGGGTTCACGAAAAGATCCTCGTGCCGGGGCGCTTCATCAGCCAGCGATAGACCGGGGCCAGCTGGGCGAACAAATGCGGGGGCACCGCCTGATCAATCCGGCATTCCCGGAATATCGCGCGCGCCAGCTCGGGCGAGTGCAGGCAAGGAACATCAGACCGCGAAGCGCTCAGGCGCATTTGCGCCGCCATCGCATCGGTGCCCTTGGACAGCACGATGGGCGAGCGCATGCTCTTGGGCCGATATTGCAGCGCAACCGCCAGATGCGTGGGATTGGCCAACACGATGTCGGCCTCCGGTACCCGGGCAAGCGATCGGGAGTGTTTCAGCAACTCGGCGATCAGTCGCTTGCGCTTGCTGCGGATATCCGGATCCCCGTCTCGGCGTTTCATCTCGTCCTTGAGATCTCGCCGACTCATGCGCAGCTTGCGAATGTATTCGCGCCGCGCGAACCACAGGTCGAGCAATGCCACCAAGCCCAGCAATACCAGCACCCAGGTTGTTACCCGCGTGTATACCGAACGAAACAGCATGGCCAGGCCGGCAGGTGCAGAGAGTGCGGCGGCGTCCACCTCGCGATGGATACCAGATGCAACGAGCCAACCCACTCCGCCGAGCAGAGAAACCTTCAGTATCAGCTTGAACAGCTCCCACAAGATCTGTAGCGAAAAGATGCGCTTGAGACCTTGCGCCGGATTGAGCCGGCTGAAGTCGGGTTTCAATGGTGTGGTACTGAAAGTGGGTCCAGTCTGCACGACGTTGGCGATGACTGCGGCGACCAATACCGCCAGCAGCACCGGGAGCAAAGCCTGCCAGAACGGCGCGAAAGTCATTCGCAACCAAGCGGCCAGTCCCGCCGACGGCGCCGGTGCATTGCCCGCCATCAGCAAGGTACGGCGCAACGCGCGAGCTAGGGCAGCGGCAGCCGCATAACTCGTGACGGCAAACGCGATACTGAACACGATGGTTACCAATACGCCGCTGAGATCCGCACTGCGCGAAACCTGCCCGCGGTCGTGTGCTTCCTGCAGGCGATACGGTGTGGGTTGCTCGGTCTTGGATTGCTCGTCGGCCATGCTCAACGGACCCCTGACAGAACCGGCAACGACGAAAACGCATCGCGATAGAGCCGCCCGATAAGCTGGGGGGCCCAGCGCAACGCGCCCCCCAACAACACGAATGCCGCTAACATCTTTATCGGCAGCGCTACGAAGTACACATTGGCCTGCGGCATCGACCGACTGGCATACGCCACCGCCAAGTCGATGGCGAACAATCCCAGCACCACGGGCACCACCACCATCATCCCGAACAGGAACTGGGAGCCGAGCAGTCCCATGAAGGTTTCTGGCGACAACAGAAAGCTTCCGGTACCCAACGGCACCAGCTGGATCGACGCAACCAATCCCTGCAGCAATACGAGGTGCAAGCCCGTCGCGAAGAACACCATCATGCCGGCCCACTGCACCGCGGTACCGACCAGCGCCTCTGCCACGCGGGTCGACGGGTTGAACAGGCTCGCTGCAGCGATACCCGACTGCATGTCGACCACGCCGGCGGAGAACCCCAGTGCGGCCGCTGGCAACACAACTGCCAAACTGAGAGACAAACCCAGCAAGCTCTCTCCGACCAGTGCCAGCAAGAACGCCAGTGGCTGTGCCATGTCGAACTGAGTTGCCGGGTGTGTACTGACACCTACGGCAACCAGCGTCAATGCGAGCAGAACGATCGCGCGCACGTAAACCGGTACCCACGCGAACGGAGTAAAGGCAGGCACCATCAGCAGAGGCGCAAAGCGCGCCATGGCGAGCAGAAAAACGGCGACGTCCATGTCCACGAAGTGCTGCATCGTCACATCCCTGCCACCAGGCCGAAGAGATGCTTGGTGAACTCCACCACTACCGCCATCATCCAGGCGCCGGTGACAAGAAACATCACGACCACGACCACCAACTTGGGAATGAAAGTCAGCGTCATCTCCTGGATTTGGGTCACCACCTGCAACACCGAGATCAGCAACCCCACCACCAGCGTGGCCAGCAGCAAGGGGGCCGAGACCTTCGCCGCGGTAAGCAGCGTTTCCGAAAGCAGATGCATGGCGGTATCACTATCCATGGCTAATCTCGCGGACGCACGATTTCACGCAGCCTGAAAATGAAATCTGCCGGCACCGCAACAGCATGTCCTGGTGACTTCAGGATGTCGTCGACGATCGCCTGCGCCTCCTCCTTGCGCCCTTCGTCCAGCAGCAAGACGCTGCGCGCGTAGCGCGCCGACAAGCCGTTCGCATCGAGTCGCGTCGCACGTTTGATCGACTCCTCGGCGGCAAGGCGATCGCCGCGTAACGCATGCACGAGTGCCATGCCTCCATGGGTCTCACCGAACGTGCGGTCGATTGCAAAGGCCCGTCCGAAGCTGTCCGCAGCCCCGGCTAGGTCGCCCTCCAGCAATTGGCACCAGGCCAACGCGTGCCAGCTGCCGATATGCCCAGGCATCGCCGCCGTGGCGCGCTCCAGTGCCGCACGCGCGGCCGGCATGTCCGCGCGCAGCATCCGGTTCTGGCCGATGCCGAGCAGCGCCCGTCCCGAATGCGGATCCATTGCCAGCACGCCGTCGAACAGCGCTTGCGAAGCGTCCAGACGCCGTTCCCACAGCGCTATCGTGCCGGCCACGATAGCCGCCTCGTACTGCGAGGGGTCGATGTCGAGCGCACGGGCCGCGACCGCAGAAGCTTGTGCCGTATCGCCGCTGTCGAACAGCAGCATCGCGCGCAGTCCAAACGCTTCGGCGAGGCGTGGGCCGCCGGCAACCGTCTCGAGCAAGGCCAGGGCAGCGGCGTACTGGCCCTGATGGTGGAAAATTCTCACCTTGAGCAGAGCGATCGAGATGGCGTCCACGCCCTCTGGGCGCGCGTTATCCAGCGCCCGCATCGCTTCCTCGAAATGACCCAACGACAAATGGGCATAAGCGAGGTCATGGACGATGCCCGCCGGCACCTCGGCGGCACTCGCCAGAGGCTGCAGCAGCTCCGTCACTGCGGCGAAATCCCCATTCATCAGCGCACAGCGCGCCTCGCGAAATTTCACCGCGGGCAGTGCGCGCACGTTGTCGGCGGTCGCCCGCAATCGTGCGAGCGCCTCATCCACCCGCCCCTCACCCAGCAGTTCATCAAGCAGGTCGCATAGCAGCACGGGGTTCGATGGGTCCCGGGCGGTAAACGCCAGGAGACGCGAAGCGCGGCTCATGCCGCACCCCTAAACTTTTTCTGCCGAAGCGGGATAGGGAGACGTAGTGGAATGGAAGCAACCGCTGACCTCTCAACGGAAGTCAGGTCGCAAGATCCGCGACGGTCGCGCATGGCGTCCATGCAATCCCCTACTGCGTACTACACAGCTTTTCAGCACGGCGCCCCTGCACGGTGCGGCGGGTTTCCAACGCTCTGAAAATCCCGAGCTGCAACGCGCCGAAGAGTAAGCACGGCTGCAAATCGTCGTCAATGAAAATTTTGTCGTAATATTTTGCGATTGCCGGAGAACCGCAGAACGTAACCATTTGCGAGGATTGAAACGCAATATTTTACGTCGTCATGGGCACGGTCTCGTTACTCTCAAGACGCGCGACGAAGCATCATGCCGGCGGGTGCGGTCGAGCTAGACTGCTCACACTCCCGAGACTCTCCCGGATGAGGACTCATGCCGACCGACCGTATTTCGCCGCCGTCCTCACTGATCGAGACCATGCGCGCCATGGCGCGCGACCGCGCTTCTGGCGCTCGTCATGGCGGGAAAACCCACGCAACAAATCCGTCACCAACCGAGTCTTCCGCACCGGCCCACGCGCGCCAGATTGGCGAACTGCAATCGCGCCTGCGTGAACTGGCCCGCAACGTGGACATCGCCGACCCACGATCACTGGCTGAGGCGCGCGCCCCTGTCCTGCGCGAGATACTGCTGTGGGAGTTCGGCAGCGATTTCCGCAACGACTCGCAGTTCCTGCCCATGGTGGACGCGATCAATAGTTCGCTGGACAGAGACGCCAGCCTCCAGCAACGATTTGCCGAACTGATCGCGGGCCTCCAAAAAACCTGACTTTGACCCGGCTCTGGCAACGATTTCCCGGAGACGCTAGGTTGAGGGACGCTCCACGTGGTCGCGAACGTACGGCACCGGCGCCGGTGGAAGCGCTAGCGTTCTACCCTCGATAACGCTCCCTAATCACCGACAGTCATAGGATCGTGACTCAAAGCCAGCTTCGAGACGCTGCCGATGTCTCAGGATGTCGGTGGTGAGCGACGGCCTTGGCTCCTCAGGTTCCGTAGAACTGGATACCGTGATGGCATAGCTCGGGGAGCGGCTCGTCGGGAAGAACGCACGTCATCGTAACGGGAAGCGCCAACGGCGGTGACACGGAGGTCAGCTCCAGCGTCGTGAGCTGCACCATACGTTCGTTGTTTCCCTTGGCCACCACCAAGGTGAGCAACAAGAAAACGTCTGAATCGTCCGACCCGCGGTGGGCTTCCACCAGATAGGCGGCTCGCACGGAGGGCTCACGCTCGTAGAGACCGCGGAGCGCCAGCACCAAGGCATCCGTCGGCACGGATGGTAGGCACACTCCGACCTGCTCATTCGTCCCCAGCGTTTCCCTAGAAAAGACGCCAAGCGGGCGGCCTTCCAGGAGAGCGCCGATCTCCGGCGGATAGAACGTCAGCTGATCTCGGTTAGGGTTGAGTATCAGGGTTGCGCCGCGAGTCAGCTCAAAGAGCCGCCGCCCGGCCATGGCCACGATCATGACCTTGCCTGTGGCTGCCACCACCTCCGCTTGTTCCCGATCACTGAAAAACGGCAACACCGTCTGACCGTTGTCGGGCCTGATGAACTGAACGAACCGGATGCGATCGGGCGGCGCGGGTCCGGTGGGAACGTGCGCATACACCGTGGCCTCCATGAGTGCCTTATAGAAGCGCTGCTCGGCATCCATGATATCCGTGGGGTTCGAGGCGGCCCTCGCCGCTTCAAGCAACGCGTCAAGTGGTGATCTGGCTACCTTGGGCATGGGGCGGTCGTCATCTTGGTCATTTGCTAGATCGAATCCATGGACAGCGGGAAATACGGCTGAGAAAACGTGCCGATACACGCGGGCTGTCACGCATTTGCTCATGCGGTCATTTTGCGGTGCGGGGCATTCGTGGCGTTGGCCAGTTGGGCGAAGGCGATCCGTCTATGCTCATGTCAAAGACTGGCTCCAGGATTAGGTGGGGATCGGCAAGCGCTTGCCACCCCGCATGGAATACATCGCTCGGGCTTGGATAGTGGCGCAGCAGAGTCCGCGCCTGCTCGCGAACGACGACAGGAACGCGCCGATTGGTCAGCACTTCTGTCAGGAAACGCCGCGTTTCGACGACAGCCCAAGTGCGTTCGTAAGGTAGGGTCATGATCAACTGATACATGGTGATACGTGGTAATGCCTGCGATCAGCACCCTACGATTTGTTTGACGCCGTTTTGGCAGGTCATCCGGGCGAAGCTACCCACCGGCGGGGCTCGTCGCGCGTCGGCGTCGTTCGCGGCTGGTGCGGAATGCATTCTCGAAGCGATCGATGAACTCGTGCGCCGCGCCGCGGAAACGTAGCGCATCGGCAGGTAACGACACACCCAGTTCCCGAGCGATGTCCATGGCGTACTTCACTTGGCTGTCAGTTGGTAGCTGCAGGTCGGCATCGAGGCATGCTGCGAGCGAGTTCGCAAAACATTCGGATAGGCGCTCGACGAATGCGAGGTCGAACTCGTCGCGGCAGGCCCGCTCACGCTGCACCCCAAGCGCTTCCTCGAGCCGATCGTCCATCGGCACGGGGATGGACCACTGATCTTCGAATACCAGTTGCAGGGGCATGGTTCCGGCTTCCCATCGGTCGGTACGGTGACCAAGTGTGGGGCTATCGACAAAACTACGAATATCGTAGTATCGGCAGCACGGCAAAGCAACGAATCTCGTAGGGGATCTTCCTCCACGAGAACTCCATGCTTCGCCCTCGCGAACCGTCATCCATCTTCAGCAAACGCTTGAAGCAGGCGCGTCAGGATGCCGGTCTATCTCAGAAGGAACTGGGCATCCTTGCTGGTCTGGATCTTTTCGTGGCTAGCACACGCATCAATCGCTACGAGAAGGGCATCCATGAGCCTGACATGGCGACCATCGCTCGCCTCGCCGCGACCTTGAAGGTACCGACCGCCTACTTCTTCGCCGAGGATGAACGCCTGGCCCGGATGATCCTTGCCTTCGAACTGCTTACACCGACGGAGAAGGAGCGGCTTCTCAAATCGATTGAGCGACTATAGGTCATGGCACTCTAGCCTCGCACCATATTCCGCCAGCGCCCCACCATTGGATGCCAACCTGCGGGCCAGGCGCGCGCTTGATCGTCGAGCCATGCCCACGCCGCATCGGGAAGATGTGGCAACACCCGGAACCATCCCCATGACGGCTGCCGCTTCAATCCCACGATCCGTTTCTCCGACAACCCATACAAAGCATCCATGACTGCCACGATGCATGTCCGCCGAGCCGCGGGATCGATCATGGTTCGAAAGGCCTGTAGTGAAGGAGCGGGTTCCATACACGGAAGAACATTCCGACAGCGGAAATAGGTTGACCCGATCATCCAAGGCAAGGCCTGGGTCGCGATCGCCGGCGAAGCCGTCGTACTCCAAGAAGATGCACAAAAAGCGAGCAGATCGTGCCAAACCAGCAGGGAACCTGACGCCGCCGTCCCGCTACGCTCGTTGGCGAAATGTTCGCGCCATGCTTCCATGATCTGGACTTCCGCACTGAATACAACTTCTCGAAGATAGGCCGGCACCTTCCTCCAGCCTTCGATGAGGCGTGCAGCCTCACGATCGGGTCGTCGCATGAGCGCACCATGCAACCGCCGACTCTGACGGGACAATAACGTCCAAGAGGCGCCCATCGCGGGCACTTCAACAAGGGGCAACTGATGCATCGGGCACGTGGTTCGCCAACTCTGCAGCCAGAGTTCGTGCACGTACTGTGCCGTGACCAACGGCGCCTCGGACAGACAAAGAAGGCACGCGCTCCGACGGCATCCAGGTGCCAGAAACCAAGGCGATGACGGCCATCCAATCGCCTGAAGCCCTTCTGCAGGCACCGCCACTAGACCCGCCACGGCCTTCCGCCAAAATCGCCCCTCCGGAAAATCTGGGTCTTTTGTCAACGCCGCCGCCACCTCCGGATACTGCTTGACTAATGCATCGTCAAAGACGGCACGCTCCAAGCCCAACTGATTCAACCGACGCGTCAGCCAGGATGAAAGCACCTCATCCTTGAGAGGAAGGCGCTGAATGAACGGCTTACCCATTCTTCGCCCCCTTTTCGGAGGTATTGGAGATTTCCTTCTCGGTATAGCCCTTCGATACGGTACTCAGTTGCTGAAATGCTTGACGCAGGAGCTCTTCGGTGATGCGCTCTGCTTGGGTTATTACCGCCAGCTCAGCAGCTAGCTTTATGAGATTCATCATTCGACGCATGTGGCCGCGGGAAAGCCGCATCAACAAAGGAAGGAGCACCGGGCCAGCCAGCTCAGAAGTAAGTTTCAGTGGGGTGCGCGATTCCCATGTGGCGAGAAAATCGCGGAGATCATCCGATTCTTCCCATGCCTTAAGTCGATAACGCGAAAATCGTTGCTCCAGCTGATCATCCGCCAAAATACAAGTCTCGACGACACCGGTGCCGGACCCAACTATGGAGATAGGGATATTGGCAATATCCCGAATAGCCGCCATATGCTCAGAGAGGTGAGCCTTGACACCACCACCGAGAAAATTATGAAACTCGTCAATGACAAGCACTTGCGCTCCAGCGTCATGCAATGCGTCGATCACCTGTTCGTGGAGAAAATCTGGCCTGTCATCTTTTCGATACGGAATGCCAAGGCTCTTGAGGATGCGGCCGTAGAACAACCGCCGATCGTTGGTCATTTGCGCAAGAATCACACACACAAGGCGTCGTCGAGCCTCCTCTCCTAGCAACTTCACGTATCGCCGTTGGGCAAAATCTAGAATCGCGGTCTTCCCCATGCCTGAAGCGCCTACCAGTGCGAGACACTGCGCACGCACGGCCGATGGGGTCAGCATGATCTTGTCCATCTCCTCCATCACCACTTTTCCCCGCGTGTAGGGAATGAAGCGATCGCGACGAATCGCATTGATGCGCTCCTGCATCGGTGTATTCAGCAAGAGGCGAGTTGCGGGATTGACGTGCTCAGATGTCATCACACATCCCCTTCATCCCAGTTGACGACCGGTGCCCTGCGGTAATCAGCTCGGCTGTGCGATCCAGTTTCCGGCGAAGGGGGAGCGAGCTGCTGCGGGTCTTGGTGGAAGGCCGCCGTTGCAGCCAGACTCTGGCGAATCTTTTCCTCACGTCGGGCCTCTTGGAGGGATCGTTTCGACCGCCGTCGGCGCTCGTCGCGTCTCGCCATGGCTGCGAATCTAGCGTCGTGGTCAAACTCCTCATTGTGGTCCCGTCGAGCCTGACGTCGACGATATCGGTGCTCAAAAAGAGGCAGAGCCTCCTGAGACGGGTCGGCGAACGGAACATCAATGTAGATCCCGTCGTCGACTTCGACATAGACACGGGAGTTATTCCGGGCGTCGTATTTGACGCGAAACTTGTGCTCTGAGCCAACGTACGTAGACAGTGCACTCGTCCAGTAGCGCGAACCGAAGAGGTGAATCCCGTTCGGGCTGATGACACGTGCCTCGAAAGGCAAGAAGCTAAGAAGAAGTTCCCTCTCGTCAGTCACCACGGCCGGAAGTACCAGCCCATCTTCCGTGGTATGCGCCAGCTCCCACGCCTTGGCCGCCGACATCTGCAACCTGTCATGCCATGCCGTGTGATAAAAGCTGATGATTTGCTCCGCCACCCAAACTTCAGCCTCCTGAAGGGTCATCTGTGCGTCGCGTGAAGGGTCGTATTCCCTGCGTTCCCTTGGACGATTTCCCGTGGCGCCAGGCTCATCGGCTGCAGCAAACTGGATTTTGCCGATGCTGCGCTCGATGATTCCTCCGTTTTCTTTATCTCCTCGCGGCACCCGCTCGATACCCCACTTCAAGCAGCCGGCCATCGCCGCTTGACCATTCAACTCCGCTCCGCCATCGACCTGCAGCGCTTCAAAGACGCCATACATGGGCCACGATAAATACCCAAGACCCCGCTCGGCCAGCCAACGCTCTTTCGGAAGAATGGCGTGATGGATCGCAAGCGCGACGGATGTTGCGCAGGGGTCATCAAGAGAAATGTGAAAACCCAAGATGGCGCGCGTGTGGCAATCGATGACGATCGTCAGAAAGGCACGACCGATGTTCTGGCGACTCGTCGAGTCGACGATGAATATATCCAATGGTGTATGGTCGCACTCGACCAGCGCCAGGGCGGCTGTCGTCCGAATGACACCCGCCTTGGCTGATGTGCGCTCTCTGGCACGCTTGACGCCGTACCTTTGGCGAAGTGCCAACTCCCGGGCGCGAAGCTGGATGCGTTGACGAATCGTCTCTCGCGAAGGTGTTTTTAGGCCCGCTTGATGGCAGGCGAGTTCAATAGCCTCGCGTATAGGTTTGAGCCCCGACGATTGCTTGCTTCGGACTCGTAACTTCAGTTCTTTTTGAACAATGAGTTCGACGGCCGGATCCAGCAGGTGCCTTCCTTTTCGAGGACCACGGAGGCGACTAGCAATCGCCGCGGGCGTCGGATTAGCCCTTAACCTTTTAACCAGGCTGTAGATTTGCCGCGACTTCAGCGACAGCGTCTTCGACAACACCTCCATGGCCGGGCTCGTCAGTCTCTGATGCCCCAGAAAGTAGGGTCGCAGAGCCCTTTCCCGCGCTGCGGCCTGCTCCAAATAGACCTTGGTGGTATAGCTGGGCTTCGGCGCTGGATTCAGTTCCGGAGCGAGCACCGGCAGAACGTCGCCGACGTTCACCTGGTGCTCGCCGCCCGTGAAAGGGTCCCGCAAGAGCAGGTGCTGCAAGGAAATAATTCGAACAATCTCGTGATGCCGCCCAGACCAAAGGACGATATCGCCAGGTTCCAACGTCACACGAATGGCTGACGCAATATTCAGTACCTCGTTCATGTGTTACCTCCATACCTATTTCGGTTGGAGGCCAGGCGCAAGCTGATCCCTCACGCTTGACAGGTGGCGCGAAACGGGTCCAAGCTGAGGGTGTCACACGGGTAGCGTGACTGGTTTATGGACTGGCCTCGGTGTTCGCGCACCGGGGCCAAGTCATATCTGCGCTAGGCCAATAGACATGCTCCTCCGAAAATTCGCCACCTGCGCGCTGAGGGTGGGATGACAGCGGCGAAAAGTGAAGCCCCTTTTTTGTCAGAAAAGATGGCCTAACCCTTTGATTGGCACCGTTTTATGGCGACTAATCGATTTTCCGGTGTGGTCGATCGCAGGACCCAGGCATTAGGCCCGACGTTCGAACGTGCGATTCGAACTACGCAGACCGCCGTCTGGGCCTCGGTAGCCGGTACTGAACACGACAAGCAGGCCACCAACCTACGTCGCCAGCATGCGAGTTCATCGGCTGCGCGCGAACGATTCACCCTTCCTGCCGAAGGTTGGTGGGCTATTTCCGCCTCTCGCCAAGCGCTCTACCTGGAGGGAAAACGCCACCCTCAGAAACGCATGATTGATGGCGTCGCGAAACACGCCCCGTTGAGCCGCGATGCTTTCTACAGCTCTTTGTGGCCAATGTTGTCGCCCCAGACAGATCTGAATGCGTGCACGCGAACAGTGGTGATGTTCGGCAAGCCGAAGCTCGACACATTAGTCAATGGCCTGCTGACCGGCCGTGCCTGGGAGGTAAGCACATGCCTAGAAGACCTCAACGCCACGGCAGCCTTGGTTGCGCAGATCCGATTATCGGTCAATGACGCGGAGCTCAATGACGCCTTTGACACTGGGTGCGCCCTCGCTCAGGCGCTTTGCTATCACTCGGTGAATCCACTGTTTGCGTCGAAAGCTACAGCGTTATGGCACTTAGTGTCACAAGGTGTACTTGAAGGTCTGCGCAACGGTGGATTTCAGTTCTCCCGCTGTCGCGAAGGTTTTGAGCATTTTAGCAATGTGTTACAAACGCGCCTTGGGGACGCGAAATGGCATTACGGCATCCATCGCCTTGTCTCTGGACCAGAGCTGAGATGGAGCACAATCGTCGACCTCAATCAGGAATGTATTCGTGGGTTCGCGACACCGGAACTTGATCGACACGACAGTCTGCAATCCTTTCTTGACGCCGACAAATCCGCCAGGCCACGCACTGCCGACCCCCTCGATAAAGACCCACTATTTATACCAGCCAAACGTTAGCTGCTGCAGAGCCATAGGCAGCCACACATTCGCAAAGACGTACGCTCATCACGCCTCAAAGCGAGCGAAGAACGAACGTCACCAAAGCCGTCAACAGCTCGATACCTGGCACACCGAGCCGGGAGCCCGACCTGCCCGAGGCTAGTGGAAAAATGCAACTTTAAAGATCCACCCGGAAATAATTGAAGGTTTCGGCGCCGCTCTCTTTAAGTGCAAAGAATCAGCGGCCAAAGAAAATTGCATGCCACTGTTTTTCATGGCGATTTCCATGGATGCCCGGATTGCATCAAGTCACCGAGTCTTCAGATTGAGTCAGGCCTTTGGGGTTCGTGACCAGACGCAGATGTGGGTAAAGCGGGAGAACGACTTTTCGAGGGATTTGCCGACTTCGCCGAGGGGTTCGCCGGCTTCGTCGAGCGTGTGGGTGATGGAGCCGACGGTCACGGTGCTGGAGATGACGACCATGCCCATTTCCGAGAGCGTGCCGTGCCAGTGCAGGTTGGAGCGGGCGCCGGCGATGCGGCCGGCGGAGTAGCTGACGATGCCGGCGGGGCGCCAGAACCATTCCTCCAGGAAATGATCGGTGAGGTTCTTCAGGCCCGGCTGCACGCCCCAGTTGTATTCGCCGGCAATGAAGACGAAGCCGTCCGCGGTGCGGATCTGGCCGGCGAGCGTTTCCATGGCCGCCGGCGCCTCGCCTGGCGGGTATTCCTTGTACATGCGGTCGAGCATCGGCAGCCCGACCTGTTTCGCGTCGACGAGTCGCACGTCGGCGCCACGCGCGGCCAGTCGGCGCATCACGTACTCGGCGAGGCGGATGCCCGCGCGGTCGGAGCGATAGGATCCATAGAGGACGAGGATGCGATCGGGCATGAGTTGCTGTGCTCGTGCTGGATGGGCCGGAAGGTTCACGCGGACCCGTCGGCATGATCGGTCGGGCCGCGCGGCGTCCATCGCCGACAGTCACCACGCACCGATCACGGACAGGAGAGCGCTGCCCCTTCGCTGCATGGTGATGCCTCCCGCGGACAGGCCTGGATTGGGCGCGCCAACGGGGGCCGGCGTCAACCTGGACGGTTGCTCGGCAGTGGATTCGCGATGTTCATGCAGGCATCTCGCCCGCTGCGGTGGCAGCATCGGAGAAATCCGCAAGACAGGACCAGCCCTCTTCTACTTCTGCCTGATCGGCGATGGACGCGACGGGTTCGCGATCTAGCTGGCCGCGGCGCTCGCGCCGCCAGAAGCCTGGCGCGCAACCTGTCTTGCGCCGGAACGCCCGGGAGAAATGCGCCTGGTCGGCAAAGCCGCAGGCCGCGGCGATCCGGCTCATCTGCTCGTCGCTTTCCAGCATCAGTGCGCGCGCACGCGCAAGCCGCAGCGCGACGACGTAGGCATGGGGAGACATGTGGAAGCTGAGCTTGAAGGCACGGGAGAAATGGCTGGTGCTCAACCGTGTCACGGCGGCCAGATCATCGACCCGGATCGGCAAGTCGAGATGGGCCAGAACGTGGTCCACCACCCTTCTGGCCTGCCACGACGCGAGCCCCTGGATCGGACGACCGAACGGGGCCTGCGCTACCGAATCCAGCAGCAGCTCCAGCGCCCGCTGGATTTCGCGCCGGGCGGCGCGCACGTCGTCGTCCAAGGCCAGGCAGGCGCGCCGCAGGAGTTGGACGGCGATGGGAACGGCCTCCTCCGGCTGTGCTTGCACGTGCATGATGTTGGCCCTGGCGCCGGATCGCTTCCGGCAGGGGAACGCTATCGCCGAGTGTGCCTTTCCACCATTGATCGCTTGGGCGGTCTTTTCGCGGCGCGGATGGACGAGGCGAGGCTCCTCCTTTCGAACGGCACGCAGGAGCGTCAGGGTTTGGGTGCTCTGGCCACGCCCTTGTTCGTCATTCCGGCGAACGCAGAAATCCAGTGCCTCGGCGGCCGTTTGAAGGCACTGGGTCCCGGCTTTCCCCTGGATGACGGATGGTGCGGGTTATTCCTGGAGCTGGATCAGCCCGCGGCGGCTCGCCACCGCGATGGCCTCGGTGCGGCTCAGCACCTGCAGCTTGGTGAAGACGCTGCGCAGGTGCGACTTGACCGTGGTCTCGCTGATGTTCAGTTGCTGCGCGATGAACTTGTTGCTGCAGCCGCGCGCCAGCAGGGCAAGGACTTCCAGCTCGCGATTCGTCAGCGCCTCGCCGCTGACTTCCGCGGCGAGCTTGGCGACCAGCAGCGGAGGGATGCGCGTTTCGCCGGCGTGCACGGCGCGAATGCAGTCGAGCAGTTCCTCGCGCTGGGCGTCCTTGAGCATGTAGGCCTTGGCGCCGGCCCGGATGGCCCGCGAGATGTCGTGGTCGGTGCCGAACGTGGTCAGCACGATCAGCCGCGCCGACGGCGCCGCGCGGCGGATCGCCTCGATGGCGGCGATGCCGTCGAGCAGCGGCATGCGCAGGTCGAGCAGGGTCACGTCGGGGCGGCACTGCAGCCAGCGCTCGACGCATGCGCGGCCATCGGCGGCCTCTCCCACCACCCGCATGTCCGGTTGCCGGCCGATGATGGCCCCGAGCCCTTCCCGCACGGTGACGTGGTCGTCGGCGATCAGCACGCGAATCGGCGTTGCGCCAGAAGATGCGACCGAGTCCATCAGTCCGATCCAGTGGCGGGGAACATCGGCAGGCGGATCGACACCGTCGTGCCGCCTTCGGCCGTGCTGTGGACGACGATCTGTCCGCCCATGGCATCGACCCGCTCGCGCATGCCCAGCAGCCCGTAGCCCTGGCTTTCCGGGGCGGGATCGAAGCCGCGGCCGTCGTCGGCGAATTCCAGCCGCACCTCGTCCGGGCCGTAGCCGATGCTGGCGCTGACGCGGGACGCATGCGCATGGCGAAGCACGTTGGTGAGACATTCCTGCGCGATGCGGAACAGGTTCTCCTCCCACTCGGCCGGCAGCTCCACCGGCTCGCCCAGCACCTTGAAGTCGCTGTGCAGCGCCACGCCCGCGGTGGTCTTCTCGAACAGCGCCTGCAGGGCATGGGCGAGGCCGCCCGATTCCAGTGGGCGGGGCCGCAGCGCCTTCAGCGAGCGGCGGGCCTCGCTCAGGCTCTCGCGTGCCAGCTTGCGCGCGGCGATGACGTGCTGGTCCGCCTCGTCGCCGAGGCCGCGGCGGCTGGCATCCTCGGCCGCTTCCAGCTGGATGATGATGCCGGTGAAGCCCTGGGCCAGGGTGTCGTGGATGTCGCGCGCGATGCGGTTGCGCTCGCCCGCCACCGCCGCTTCGCGCCCCTGCTCGGACAACTCGGCCAGGCGGATCATCAGCATCGCCTGGTTGGCGAGCGACTGCGCCAGTTCGATTTCCTCGGTGCGGAAATCGCGCCGGGTGAGGAAGCGAAGCCCGATCGCGCCCTCCAGGCGCCCGGCGACCATCAGGGGCAGCAGCAGCACGGTGACGACGCCCAGCGGCAGCAGCCGGTCGCGCAGGCCGAACGGCGGCACGTCGCGGATGTCCTCGATGACGCTGGGCTTGCCGGAGCGGAACACTTCGGGCCACGGCCAGATGTCTTCCATCGGCAGCACCAGGTCGATACCGGCGAAGCGGGGATCGGTCTTGGGCACGACGTGGTCGCCCTCGAAGACGAACTCGATACCCACCGTGTCGCCGGCCGGCCCCCGGCGCCAGACGCTGGCGCTGTGCGATCCGAACTGCGTGGTGAGCGTGCGCAGGATGTGCGCCACCAGCTGGCCGGGGTCCGGTTCCACCGCCAACACGTCCAGCGAACTTTTCAGCGCGTCGACCTGCCCGCGGATCAGCTGCTCCGAGGCCAGCAACGCCTTCTCGGCGCGCTTGCGCGCCTCGATGTCGGTATTGGCGCCGTACCACTTGAGCACCCGGCCGGTGTCGTCCAGCAGCGGCGCGTAGCGGAACAGGAACCAGCGGTATTCACCGTCGGAACGGCGCACCCGCGCCTCCAGTTCGCCCGGTGCGCCCTGCTCCAGCGCATCGCGCCACTGCGTTTCGAGGCTGGACATGTCGTCCGGGTGGATGGTGGCCGTCCATCCCCAGCCGAGGGCGGCGTCCATCGATATGCCGGTGTATTCGCACCACTGCTTGTTGAGGAATTCGACCGGACCTTCGGCGCTGCCGAACCAGGCCAGCCCGGGGATGGTGTCGATCGCGATGCGGAAGCTTTCCTCCCACGCCTGCAGGTCACCGGCAAGGGTCGCGCCGGCGCGCTCGGCGGTCTGGTCGGCGGACTCGCTCACGGCTTGGTCCGTCCCGCGATCCGCATGCTGTTTCGTTGCTGTGCCATGTATTCCCCCACCCTGCTCCGCGCGAACGCAATCTGCTGACAGCCGGCGATAGACACGAGGGAATGGCGAGTTCTGCTCCACCCATCCGGGGGAAGGGCTCGCGCCGCCCGGCGCACATCATATGCCCGAACCCGGGAGGCGGCGCAGGTGGCTCACGCCGGAGCACTGATCGACAAATCCCGCAGGTTCGATCAAGCCACCCGGCGGCGTCGGCGCCTAAGTTCGCGGCACCCGCAGCGAACGAGGTGCCCCCATGAATCGAGCCATCAGGTCTTTCATCGCCTGCGGCATGTTGCTTGCCGCCTGTGCGTGCCTGGCTGCCGTCCAGCCCTATCCGTCCAGCTTCAGGACGCAGACGATCGCCACCAACGGCACGCGGCTCCACGTGCGCGTCGGCGGGCACGGCCCGGCCGTGGTCATGCTGCACGGCTATGGCGAAAGCGGCGACATGTGGCAGCCGCTGGCCGTGGCCACGGCGCGGGACCACACCGTGATCGTGCCCGACCTGCGCGGCATGGGCCTGTCCGACCATCCGCCCGGCGGCTACGACAAGAAGAACCAGGGCCGCGACATCGCCGGCGTGCTGGACGCGCTGCACGTGGACAAGGTCGACGTGGTCGCCCACGACATCGGCAACATGGTCGCCTTCGCCTTCGTCGCCGAGCAGCCGCAGCGGGTCGGAAAGCTGGTGCTGATGGATGCGCCGATCCCCGGTGTCGGCCCGTGGGAGGAGATCCTGAAGAATCCCCTGCTCTGGCACTTCCGCTTCTACGGGCCGGACATGGAGCGGCTGGTGAAGGGGCGCGAACGGATCTACCTCGACCGCTTCTGGAACGAGTTCTCGGCGGACCCGAAACATTTCGACGAGGCGAGCCGCGAGCACTACGCCAGGCTGTATGCGCTGCCCCACGCCATGCACGACGGCTTCGAGCAGTTCCACGCCTTCGACCAGGACGCGCAGGACAACCATGAATTCCTGGCCGCCGGCCCCTTGCCGACCCCGGTGCTGGCCATCGGCGGCGAGAAATCCTTCGGTCCGGAGATGGCCGTGGTGGCCCGCGCCGCCTTCACCAACGTGCAGGGCGCGGTGATCCCCGACGCCGGCCACTGGCTGATGGAAGAGAACCCCGGCGCCACGGTCGCCGCCATCCGGAAGTTCATCCCGTGAGCGGCCGCATCCGCACGCGGGGCGCCGCTGCCGTGCTCCTGCTGCTGGCCTCGTCGATCGCCGCGGCGGCAACAGCCGCCGGCCAGCTCCGGCTCGACACGAAGGACATCGCCGCCCTGTCGACGCAGCACGCCGGCGCCGGCACCTCGGGTGTGGCCGGCATCCAGACCACCCGGCTCGCCGGCGATCCCGCGGCCACCGGGCCGTACACCATCGCGCTGCGCGTGCCGGCCCACACGGTGATCGCCGCGCACACCCACCGCGACGACCGGTCTGCGGTGGTGGTGTCCGGCACCTGGTGGTTCGGCTACGGGCCGGCCAACACCCGGGACCGCCTCAAGGCCCTGGGGCCGGGCAGCTTCTACACCGAGCCGGGGGGCCAAGCCCACTTCGCCCGCACCGGCGACCAGGCGGTGGTCGTGTACATCACCGGCACCGGCCCCACCGACACCCGCTACCTCGACGCCTCCGCCGCGCCGCGGCCGTAGCCGCACGCACCTTCTCCGAACATCAAACGGAACCTTCGCCATGACTTCCTACGCCACCGTCCGCGACCCCGTCGTCGACCACCTCCTGACGCCGCAGAACGCGGCCGTCCTGATCATCGACTACCAGCCGGTGCAGGTCAGCTCGATCGCCTCGCGCGACAAGCGCCAACTGGTGGCCAACATCACCGCGCTCGCCCGCATCGCGAAGCTGTACAAGCTCCCGGTCGTGCTCGCCACGGTGAACGTTTCCACCGGACGCAACCAGCCGACCATCCACCAGATCACCGAGGTGCTGGGCGACGTGCCGATCATCGACCGCACCTCGATCAACGCCTGGGAGGACAAGGACTTCGTCGACGCGGTCAAGGCGACCGGGCGCAGGAAGCTGGTCATGGCGGCGCTGTGGACCGAGGTGTGCCTGGTCCACCCCGCGCTCGATGCGCTCGCCGACGGCTACGAGGTCTACCCCGTCGTCGACGCCTGCGGCGGCACCTCGCTGGAGGCCCACAACGCCGGTCTCGACCGACTCCAGCAAGCCGGCGCCAGACCAACCGGCTGGGTGCAACTCATCTGCGAACTGCAGCGCGACTGGAATCGCGAGGCCACCTTGCCCGGCTTCGGCGAGATCCTGTTCGCGATCGAAGGCCATTGACTCTCGCACCACCACAGTCCATCCATCCGCTGCGCGGGAGACACCGACATGAGCTTCATCACGACTTCGGACGGCGTCGAGATCTTCTACAAGGACTGGGGCTCCGGCCAGCCGATCGTGTTCCACCACGGCTGGCCGCTGTCCGGCGACGACTGGGATGCCCAGATGCTGTTCTTCCTCGGCCAGGGCTATCGTGTCATCGCGCACGACCGGCGTGGCCACGGACGCTCGTCGCAGGTCGACGGCGGCCACGACATGGACCACTACGCCGCCGATGTGGCCGCGCTCGCGCAGCACCTGGATCTGCGCGATGCGATCCACGTCGGCCACTCCACCGGAGGCGGCGAAGCCGCGCGCTATGTCGCACGGCATGGCAAGGGTCGCGTCGCCCGGTTGGTGATGATCAGCGCGGTGCCGCCGCAGATGCTGAAGACGGCGAAGAATCCGGGCGGGCTGCCGATGGAGGCATTCGATGGCCTGCGCGCTGCGCTCGCGGCGAACCGCTCGCGCTTCTATCGCGACCTGCCGTCAGGACCGTTCTACGGATTCAACCGGCCGGGCGCCACGCCGGATGCCGCAATCATCGACAACTGGTGGCGGCAAGGCATGATGGGCGGCGCACGGGCCCACTACGAGGGCATCAAGGCCTTCTCCGAAACCGACTTCAGCGACGACCTCGCGGCAATCGACGTGCCCACGCTGGTCATGCACGGCGACGACGACCAGGTGGTGCCGATCGCAGACTCGGCGCTGCTCGCCGAGAAGCTGCTCAAGCGCGGCACCCTCAAGGTCTATCCGGGGCTTTCGCACGGCATGCTGACGATCAATGCCGACGTCCTCAATCGTGACATGCTGTCGTTCTTTCGCCGTTGACCGGCACGGGTTCGCGTCGCCGGCAAGTGCACCACCCTCCGGGAGCCCGACCATGCACATCCGCCTCGACACCCGCCGCGCCATCGTCACCGGCTCTACCGCCGGCATCGGCCTGGCCATCGCTTCCGGCCTGGCTGCGGCCGGCGCGCACGTCACCATCACCGGGCGCACGCAGGTACGTGTGGACGAGGCGATCGCCACCATCGTGCGGCAGATGCCGGACGCGCGACTGGCCGGCGTGGCCGGCGACCTCGGAACGCGCGAAGGCGCGCAACGCTTGATTGCCGAGGTCCCGGAGACCGATATCCTGGTGAACAACCTGGGCATCTTCGAACCGAAAGCGTTCTTCGACATCACGGACGAGGACTGGCTGCGCTTCTTCGAGGTGAACGTGATGAGCGGTGTGCGTCTCTCGCGTCACTACGCGCAGGGCATGGCCAGGCGTGGCTGGGGCCGCATCCAGTTCCTCTCCAGCGAATCGGCGCTGCAGATTCCCGCCGAGATGGTCCAGTACGGCACCACCAAAACCGCCCAGCTCGCCGTCTCGCGCGGCCTGGCCGAGACGCTCGCCGGCACCGGCGTCACGGTGAACGCCGTGCTGCCCGGCCCCACGCGCTCCGAGGGCGTGGGTGGTTTCTTCGGCAAGCTCGCCGCCGAACGGGGCATGTCGCAGGAAACCGTGGAGCGCGACTTCATCGCCACGCACCGACCGACCTCGCTGATCAAGCGACTGGCCTCGGTCAAGGAAGTGGCCAACCTGTGCGTCTACCTCGCCTCCGAACAGGCCTCGGCCACCACCGGCGCCGCCATGCGCGTGGACGGCGGCGTGGTGCGGTCGATCGCGTGATGCGCGCGGGCCGCACGGCATGTGCGGCGAGACCGCTCCAAGCGTGACCTCTACGCGAACAATTTCCCTGCCGTCAGCGTCACCAGTTCACCCTGGTGATGCGTCCCCGCCGGCTCCCCTTCGCTGGGCTGGCGCGAGCCGTCGCCGCCAGCGATGGTGGTAGCGCCCTAGGGCGCGCCGCCTGCGATTTCGGTCAGCACGCTCAGGCCGGGGTGGCTGCAGGGCAACCCCACGATCAGCATGCCCAGGCGCACCAGTTGCGCGATGGCGGCGTGCCGTTCCTCCAGCACGCGGAAGCGCGCTGGAGGCCGCTTCGCGGGCGCGTTCCGGTTCGCGCAGCTCCTCGGCCACGGCGGCGAGGTTGTTGCCCGGCGTGAGTTTGTGCAGCGCGTTCCTCATGGCAGCGCCCGCTGTTCGATCCGGTCGAGTTCGGTCGCGGTGCACAAGAAGGCAAGCACGGCGTGCGCTCTGCCCTGCCTCACCAGCATCGCGGCGGTGAGCCCGTCCAGCACCGCGATCGGTACGCTGCGGTACCAGGTCATGGCTTCCACCGGATCAGGCTCCAGTGCCGCGGCCATCTGCAGCACCGCCGGCGCGGCCGGCATGAGGCCGTCCGGCCGCGCCGGGGTGCGCCGATCCTGCACTGCCGGCCGCAGACTCGCCGCCACCGACCACATCAGGGACGTTGATCGCATGTGACACCTCCCGCCATGGCCTGCGCCGAGAACGTTAGCCCGCGCCGCGAGGCGTGACTTGCGTTTTCCTGCTGCCGTTTGGCCGTTTCTTCGGCGAGATCATCAGAACCTTTTGTGCGCGAGCCGCTGTCCTCACGCGAGGCTCGATAAACTGGGCCGGGCTCGGGCAACCCTGCGTTCCGTCCCTCGCCGACTCACTGGGGTACGGCCGATCCGTTGCAGCCAGTCATAACCGTCGTCGGGACCCAGCCCGTCCATGGCCGCGAGGTGTTGCTGTGCGCTGCCGCGGTCGCCAGGGACCGGGGAAAGGCTGCGCCGATGGTGCTGAAAAGGCGGCTGCAGCGGCTGTCCGATGTCGTATGTCATGGTGCTGAATCCTGTCGACGAGGCGGTGGGCGGTCGGCGAACAAGCCGGCCCGGGCGTGTGCCGCAGAGAGTCGGTCCGCCGCCGCCTCGGATCAATGACGTCGGGACAACCACACCGTTTCCCTTCGAGGAACGGTGCCGGCATGGCGTGACTGTTGCGCCAGTGGAAACACACTGGTCATCAGTCACGGGTTCTGCCGCGGGGGATCGGCACCATGTCGCTGCCGAGCTTCCCGGAAAACCCCACCCATGAACGACAGAATCCTGCTTTTCCTGTGGCTCGCCGGCGCCGTCCTGCTGGCCGGAGCGCCGGCCGGCGCGCGCGCCGCGACGCTCGGCGATGGCGACTACGTCAGGATCGGCGTGCCGGACCTGGTGCAGGCATCGACCTTCTTCCACGACGTGCTGGATTGCCGCCCGGTCGGCGACCCGGCGCCCGTCACGGCGGGCGCGTCAGGCTCCCGCCTGCTCGCCTGCGGCAGCGGTTCGATGCTCGAGCTGTTCGTGTCCCCTGCCCGCGGCCCGGCCGCCCCGCACGAGACCTTGCAGTTCGTTTCCGACGGCGCCTTGCGCAACGATGCGTGGCTGCGGCAACGGGGCGTCACCGTCAGCGGTACGCCGCACCGGCTGACCTCCGGCCGCTGGGCCGGCCGCATGGCGCTGGATTTCGTGGCGCCCTGGGGCATGCGCATGCGCCTGCTCGGCAGCGAGCCGGACGCCACCTACGACGGCGTCGAGGCGGTGGCGGCGGTGTCGGGCGGGCACTAGCGCCGGGCGCCGAGGAACCCGGCGCGGCCGACGCATTCCCGGCCGTCGGATGCCTGCCCGACGATCGCCGCGCACCGGGCATGGCCAGGCGCGGCTGGGCCGCATTGTCGCCCTGCAGCGGGCTGGAGCCGTCGCCGCAACACGAGGACCAGGGCGAGGAGGGTCCTGCCGCACCGCCCATCGCGTACGCGCCTTCACGACAGGTGCTGCCCTGCTGCTGGATGCCTCCGCAGAGTTCGTCGACCGGTTCGGCGTCGAGGGACTGCTGGCGGATCGCCACGCGCCGGCGGCGCGACCTCCGTTTGAGCCAGATCAATTGCCGGCTGCCGACCGGTGCTAAACCACTCCTGCCGTCGCCTGACACGGCTCGGACAGCAACGGAGGACATCGCCATGGTTCGCAGGGCCGCAGATCCCGAACTCAACGAACATGTCGTCGTCGCCGCCTCGAGGCTTGCGGGGCTGCAGGCGCAGGCGCGCCCCCTGCCGCCACCGCGCATGCGGGGCGGCATGCCGCTGCTGGATGCGCTGGCCGGGCGGCACTCCACGCGTCAGTACGACTCGCGTCCGCTGCCGCCGGACCTGCTTTCGGACCTGCTGTGGGCTGCCTTCGGCGTGAACCGTGCGCTGACCGCGGACCGCACCGCGCCGTACTGGCGCCACGTCATGGCGATGGACATCTACGTCGCGATGGCCGATGGCGTGTGGCTGTATGCGCCGGGGCAGCACGTGCTGCTGCCGCACCTGCCGATGGATCTTCGCGCGCGGACCGGTCTGCAGGACTTCGTCGGCAAGGCGCCGGTGAACCTCGTCTATGTCGCTCACGGCGAGCGCATGCACGACGTCGCGCCGGCGGAGCGGCGCCTGTACGCTTCGGTGGATGCGGCCTTCATCGGCGAGAACGTGTATCTGTTCTGCGCCTCGGAGGGGTTGGGCACGGTGTTCCGCGGCGCGATCGACCATGCTGCCCTGGAGCGCCTGCTCGGCCTGGACGGCGAGCAGTTCGTCACCTTCGCCCAGACGGTCGGCTACGCGGCGTCGGGTGCTCCGTCATGAACGCGTCCGTGCCGGAAAGTCCCGAGCCGGCGCTGGCCATTGCGCCCGACACCGTCTGCTTCATCGTGCGCAAACTGCGCGAGTACGAGAGTCTGGATCTGCTGGCCGAACATGACGTCCCCGCCAATCCGCTGGAGTACGAAGACGCGGACCGGATCACGGAGCAGGAGAACGAGTACGCGTTCGACCCCGTGCGACAGGAACTGGTGTCGTTCATCGACGAACTTCCCGATGATCAGAAGATCGACCTGGTCGCCCTGATGTGGCTGGGCCGCAGCAACGGCTCCGCCGCCGAATGGCCGGCGCTCCGCGAGGAGGCGGCGGAAGCCGCCAACGCGCGCACCACGGACTATCTGCTGGGCTCGCCGCTGGTCGGCGATTTCCTGAAGGAAGGGCTGTCGGCGCTGGGATACGCCTGCGACATGCCGGACGAACAAGGGGCGTAGCGCACGGCGTGGCGCAGGAAGAAACCCGTCCCTTCAGGCCGGGCTGGTCTCGGCGGCCACGTCCATCGGCTGCACCGCGCGGGTCTCGTCCAGGTGGAACACCGCGTCGAACTGCGCCGGCAGCGATGCCATGAAGTAATGGCTCTGCAGCTCGGTGTCCGGACGGTACAGCACCCCGATGGCGCGCTCGCGCATCGGCGTGCCCAGCGCATGCGCGACCTCGCCCTGCAGCGGCAGGTAGAAGCGATCCAGCCGGGTCTCGTGGAACAGCGATTCGTAGCTGTCCGGCCTGGCCGGCAGGACATCGCGGCACTCGGCTTCACCATCCCATTCGTAAGCGGCGGTGACCGTGCCGGTATAGGTGGTGAAGCCCACCAGCAAGGCCGCTTCCTCGCCCGCGCGCTGCCGCACGAGCTGGCCGACGTTCCACTCCCCCGCGTACGACATCTCGGTGGCACGCGCGTCGCCGAGATGGGAGTTGTGCGCCCAGACCACGATCCGGCCCGCGCCGCCCTGCGCGCGCAGGTGGGCCTGCAGGGCGAGCAGCGTGTCCACCATGTGCCGGTCGCGCAGGTTCCAGCTCTGCGCACGCGGGCCGAACATGGCGCGGTAGTAAGCCTCCCCGCTGGCCACCACCTGCGCGTTGCGTTCGGCGAAAAAGAACGCATCCGCCGCGCCGCGCCCGTCGCGGCCGAGGTAGTCCGGGGCGCGCTGCCACAAGGCCAGCAGGCGCTCGCGCACGGCCTGCCGGCAGTCGGGCCGCAGGCCGTGTACGGCTTCGTAGCCGTAGCGCTGCGGGTCGCGCACGTGGTCGAGCGCGGCGTACTGCCGCCTGGCGATGGCCGCCTGTTCCTCGTCCACGCCGGACAGGTAATCCACCACGGCTTCCGCCGAGCGGTACAGGCTGTACATGTCCATGCCGTAGAAGCCCGCGCGCCGCTCCGACGGTCGGTCGAGGTTGAACTGGTGCAGGGCTTCGGCGAAGCGAAGCACCCCCTCGTTGCGCCACATCCAGCGCGGAAAGCGCCGGAAATCGCCGAAGGCCGGTGAGGCGTCGGCGTCACGGCCCTCCCCCCGCACGAACAGGTTGATGCGGTAGGCGTCCGGCCAGTCCGCTTCCACCGCCACCGCATCGAAGCCCTGTTCGGCGATCAGGCGTAGCGTGATGTCGGCGCGCATGCGGTAGAACTCTTCGGTGCCGTGGGTCGCCTCGCCGAGCAGCACCAGGCTGCGCGTCGCCGCGCTTTCCAGCAAGGCGTCGTAGTCGCGCGGACCGTCCCCCAGCCGCAGGGCTTCGCCGCGGAGCACCTCGAGAACGCCGTGATGGAGGCTGGCCATGGCGGTTGCCTCCCTGCCCGCCCCTCCCTTGTGCAAGAGGCGAGCGGGAGCCCTGTCGTCAGCTGACCGTGAGCTTGCGCGCGCTGCCGTTTTCCTTTTTCGGCAGGGTCAGCGTGAGCAGTCCGTTCTCGTAGCGGGCATCGGCCTTTTCGCTGTCCACGTCGCCGGGCAGACTGAACGAGCGGTAGACCTGGCCGTAATAGCGTTCCGTGCAGATGTCGCGCTCGTCGTCCTTCTTGCTGGTCTCGCGCTTGACCTCGGCGCTGATGGAGACCTGGTTGCCGTCGATCGACACGTCGATGTCGTTCTTGTCGACGCCGGGGATCTCCGCCTTCACCGCGTAGGAGCCCTCGTTCTCCGTCACGTCGATGCGCATGTCGGGAGCGTCCAGCTCCTGCCAGCGCGGCCGCATGCCGAAGTCGCGGAAGAAATCCCCGAACATGGGCACGCGCGATTCGAACGGGGTCAGGGGTTTGAAGGGGTTCCAGTGAGTCAGGTTGGCCATGGCATCGGTCCTCGTGAGTGAGAGTCGGGGGGTGACCCGCGCGTCGCGCTCGAGTCGGCAATCAGCCTAGGCGTCATGCCGCGGGTGCGAGTGATATAGATCAACGCAGTGCGAGGTTCAGCGCTCAGGGCGCGGCAGACTCGACGCCGCTGCGCAGTGCCTCGCCGTGCTGCAGCCACCGTGCGAACCATTCGGCGGCCAGCCCGGCCACCGCCTCCAGCGCGCCGGGTTCCTCGAACAGATGGGTGGCATGCGGGACGAGCACCATCTTCGCGGGGCACGCCAGCGCCGCCAGCGCCGTGCGGTTGAGCGCGATCACCTGGGTGTCGGCGCCGCCCACGATCAGCAGCGTGGGGGCGCGCACGCGCGCAAGCATGTCGTCACCGGCCAGGTCGGGCCTGCCGCCGCGCGAGACCACTGCGCCGATCCGTCGCGGATCGCGCGCCGCCAGCACCAGCGCAGCCGCGGCGCCCGTGCTCGCCCCGAACAGGCCCACCGGCAGCGAGGCGGTGCCGGCGTGACCGGCCGCCCACTGCAGGGCGCTGTCCAGCCGCGACGCCAGCCGGGGGATGTCGAAGCGTGCCGGGAGATCGCGCGCCTCCTCCTCGGTGAGCAGATCGAACAGCAGCGTGGCCAGCCCCTGCGCATGCAGCGCACGCGCGACGCCCCGGTTGCGCGCGCTTTTGCGGTTGCTGCCGCTGCCGTGGGCGAAGACCACCAGGCCCGCCGCCTGCGCGGGCGTTTCCAGGTCGCCGTCCAGCGTGATGCTGCCGGCGTCGATCCGTACCGCCTCCACCGTGGTCGCCGCAGGCCCGGACGGGCGTGTCAGCAGGCGCATCACCTGGGCATCCTCGACGGCGTCGAAATCGAGATAGAACTGACCCACCGCGCGGAAATGCTCCGGCGCGGACAGATACACCAGGTCGTCCGCCAATCCGGCGACTTCCGCGAGACTGCGCGGCGATGCCACCGGCACCGCACAGACCAGCCGCGCCGGCCGTCGTGCGCGCACGGCCCGCAACGCGGCCTGCATGGTTGCGCCAGTGGCCAGACCATCGTCGACGACCACCACCACGCGTCGGGCCGGGTCGATGGCGGAGTGCTGCGGGCTGTAGCGTTCGCGCCGGCTCCGTATCGTGGCCAGCTGCCTGGCCGCCTCCCGCGCGACGTAGCGGTCGTCCGCGCCGACCGAGGCGGCCGCCGGCGTGGTCTGCACCCGGCCTTCCTCGTCGACGGCGCCGATGGCGAACTCTTCGTGGCCGGGGGCGCCGATCTTGCGCACCAGCACCACGTCCAGTTCGCCGTCCAGCCGGTCGGCCACGATCCGGCCGACCGGTACGCCGCCGCGTGGGATGGCCAGCACCAGCGGGTGCTGGCCGCGCAGGAACGACAACGCCTGCGCGAGCTGCTCGCCCGCGTCGTCGCGATTGCGGAAGGGACCGGCGTGCTGCTGCGGCATGGTCGCTCACCCGTTGCCCGGCGCCGCCTGGGTTCCGGCAAAGTCCACCACCAGGGTGACGCGGCGGTTCGGCTCGGCGCCGTCGCCCCATTTGCCCTTCAGCACCTGGCGGTTCTCCGCCTTGCCGTAGCTGACCGCGCGCACCTGGTCGGCCGGCAGGCCGCCGGTCTGCACGAGGTAGTCGCGCACTGCCTCGGCGCGGGCCTTGCCCAGGCGCAGGTTGTACGACCTGCTGCCCGCCGCGTCGGCGAAACCCTCTACCGTCACCACGGCCTGCGGGAAATGGCCGGCGACGATCTTCGAGAAGTCGTCCAGCAACGGCTTGTCCTCGTCGCGCAGGGTGGCCTTGTCGAAGGCGAAGTGGGAGGCGACGTCGACGCGGATGCGCCCCGGTGTCTGGGCGATCTTGGCGTCGTATTCGGCGAAGCGCTGCTGCATCTGTTGCGCAAGGCTGTCGATCTGCTGCTGCTGCCGCTGGTCGCTTGCGCGCAGCTCGTTGACGGTCGTGTCGAAGTCGGCCTTCTTGACGTAGCTCTGGCAACCGCCCATGGCGACGACCAGGGCACCCAGTGAAACAACGGCGAAACGACGATAGGCATGCATGGCGGATCCTCCTGGATGGGCCGCGGGGGCCGCCGTGGGAGCGACCGCCTGCAGCGGTGGTCTTCAATCTAGGCAGGCAAGGCCCCGCGCATTTGATCCATGTCACGCAAACCGTTCGCCCGGACGCGGCCCGGCCGGCCACCAAAAACCGGAGCGCTTGTTGATCGTCATCAAGATGGCGCGCCGCGCGCGGCCTAGCCTGCGGGTTGCCGCTCCATCCACGGGCCGGCCGGAGAAGCACCATGCCGAATACCTGGATCCTGGTCGCCGATGCCGCCAGGGCGCGCTTGTTCGAATCGCCCCGCAAGGGAGCCGAGCCGGTCGAGATAGCCTGCTACTACTATCCCGACGGCCGCTCGCAGGGACGCCAGCACGAGCACGGCCGGCTGCCCCGAGTGCAGGAAAGCAACAACCCGAACCGCCATGCGATCGAGCCGAAGACCTCGCTGCGCGACAAGCATGCGCAGCGCTTCGCCGAGATCCTGGGCACCGTCGTGCAGCAGGGGCGGCGCGAGGGCCGCTACGCCAGGTTGGTGCTGGTGGCTCCGCCGCGTTTTCTCGGCGCGCTGCACGACCATCTGGACGAAGCCACCGCGGCCTGCATCGTGGGCGAGGTGCGGCGCGAGTTGATGACGCTCTCCCCGGCCGAACTGCGCGCCCACCTGCCCCGTTGACGCCACGCATGGCCGCCATCAACACCACCGAGATCGCGTGCCGGGCGAACCGGCCCGGCCTGGAGACGGATGATGTCGTTCATCCCACGCAGCGTCGCGAAGCGGGGCAAGACGGCTCCACGCATTAGCTGGTGCGCGACGCCCTCAGCGTCGACGCGCTGAGCGTCCTGCTGGCAAGGCACGCCACCGCTCTCGCTGCGGCGACGCCGGGCCGCAGGCGTTCAGCGCGCCGGTTCGCCCGGCAGGCGCACCACCGTACCGGTCAGCGGCTCCACCGTGGCGAGCTGGTCGTCCACGCGCATCACGCCGGCCATGTTCTCGACCAGCACCACCAGCGCGTCGCGGACGGCGTCATTGACCAGCACGCCGCGCAAGGTCACCACGCCGCCGTGAACGTCCGCGCGCACGCCCTGCCGCGACGCCCACGCCTGTGCCTCCAGCGCGCGAGCGATGCGGAGGGCGATGGCCGCATCGGAGAGGTCGGGTGGCGCCTCCGCCGGCAGCGCATCGACGAATGCCCGCAGCAGATCGGCGCGGCTCAGGATGCCCTGCAGGCCCGCGCCGCCGACCACCGGCAGGCGCTTGATGCGATGCCGCTCCATCACCCGCACCGCCTCGTCCAGCGGAGCGTCGGCCGCGATGGTGACCACCTCGCGCGTCATCACTTCGCCGACGCGGCGCGCGTGCGAGGCGGTGTAGTCGCGTGCCAGCCGACCGGGGCCCAGCACGAAAGCGAGCCAGGCGGGATACCTGCGCTCGGTGCCGGTCTCGACGCGGCGCATCAGGTCGCCTTCGGTCAGCATGCCCGTCAACGCGCCCTGCGCGTTCACCACGGGCAGGCCGCTGATGTGCTCGCGGAGCATGGTGCGCATGGCATCGCCGAGCGGCGTATCCGGCGTGACGGTGACGACCTGGGTGGACATGGCGTGGCGAACTTGCATGGCGGACTCCCGTGGCGGTGCGACACCGGCGCTGCCGGCACCGTGCATGCTCCCCGCGCCCACCCGCGCATCCATTGATGCACGTCAACAAGCCGGCGGCCGGGCCCGCCTACGTTGGCAACGGCTGCCGCGCCGGCCGCCGATCCGCTGCCCGAGGAACGCCCCATGAGCGCCATCGCCAAGACCATCGAGATCAACTCCGCCTCCGGCAAGGGCATCGAGGATGCCGTGCAGTCCGGTCTGCGCAAGGTCGCCACCACCATCGACAAGGTCCAGGGCGCGTGGGTCAGCGACATCAAGGTGCGCACATCGGCGAACGGCGACGTCACCGAGTGGCGCGTCTGCCTGCGTGTGACCTTCATCGTGGATTGAATGTCGTCCCTCCTTGCCGGAACCGCTGCCATGCGTGACATCCTGGTGTTCTCGGAAAGCTTCAAGCGCTGGAACGGCGCCATCGAGTACGCCGCGCGTCTCGCCAATTCCCTCGACGCCAACCTGACCGGCATCTGGGTATGCAGCTCCCCGATGGCGGCCATGCCTTCCTTCGACCCGGTGCTGTTCGCCGAATTGCTGGACGCGACGCTCGACCTGGAGCACGAGGCTTTCGCGGCGGCCGCAGCCTTCGAGGCGCACGTGCTGCAACTCGGCCAGCGCAAGGCTGCCTGGCAGGTGGCCGAGGGCCACGTGCCGGAGGTCCTCGCGCTCGCCGGAAGCTGGCACGATCTGCTGGTGGTCGAGCGATCGGGCCGTTCGATGTGGGGCACGCCGGGGTCGGTGGGCAACATCGTGCTGGGCGCCAGCGGCCTGCCCTGCATCGTGGTGCCGGAACAGGCGGCCACGCAGTTCCCCGCCCTGGATACCGTGGCGATCGCCTGGAACGGTTCGACCGAGGCGATACGCGCCGCCCATGCCGCGCTGCCCCTGCTGCAAAGCGCGCGCCGCATCGTGATTCTGGAGGGCGAACAGCGTCCGCCGGTGCGAATGAGCGCCTGGCTGCCGCCTTTCGATTTGGCCGGCTATCTGCTCCAGCACGGCATGGCGACGGAGAGCCGCCCCATCCACGGCGGCAGCGAGGGCGACATCGGCACCGCCCTGCTCAGCGCCGCCACTGAATCCGGCGCGGGTCTGCTCGTGATGGGCGCCTACGGCCACACCCGTTTTCGCGAATGGGTGCTCGGCGGAGTGACGCGCCATGTCCTGGCGCATGCCGCGCTACCGGTGCTGCTGCGTCATTGAATGAAACCCGGCGGCGCCCGCTGCCGCCGCCCACCAACGGAGAGGAACCGATCATGTTCAAGCGCATCCTGCTTCCCACCGACGGCTCGGAGCTGTGCATGCACGGCGTCAGGCTCGGCATCGACCTGGCCAGGTCGTGCGGCGCCAGCGTCTGCGCGCTGCACGTGATCCCGCCCTTCCACACCTTCACCTACATGACGGAGATGATCGAGGCCACCGAGGCCACCTACATGGAGGGCGCGGTGCAACGCGCGGAGCGCCATCTGGCCGATGTGCGCGAGCTGGCGGCGAAGGCCGGAGTGCCTTGCGAAGGCAGCCGCGTCGTCGGCGACCCGCCCAGCGAATGGATCGTGCGGGAGGCGCAGCAGCGTCAGTGCGACCTGATCGTGATGGCCTCGCACGGCTGGCGCGGCCTGTCCCGGCTGCTGCTGGGCAGCGAAACGCACAAGGTGCTGCTGACCAGTACCGTGCCGGTGCTGGTCTGCCACTGACGTCAACGGAGGCGACGCCCGCGTCCACGGCAGACGCGGGCGCTTCCAGCGGCCGCCGCCATCGCTCGCAGCGCGTCGTCCGATGCCCGTGCCGGCCCGTCGATGACTTCGATCATGCCTGCCGCGGCACAGTGATCCACGCCGGTGGAGACATGCGCACCGGCCGGATGCGGGTCGATGGCTGGCCCTGGTACGGGTCGGCTCAATGCACCTGGAGGTGGTCCACGACGTGTTTCACGCCTGGCGCATTCCACACCGCCTGCTCGATCACGTTGCGCTCGCCCAGCGATTCGACCTTGCCGGACAGCGTCACCGTGCCGCGCTCGACGCCGACCGTGATGGCCTTGCTGTGCAGGTGCGCCTGGCGCTGCAGTGCGGCCTCGATCTTTCCCTTGATGTCGTGCGTGGTGGCCGGCGGCTTGATCGTGACCAGGTTGACCACGTCCTTGACGCCCACCAGCCCGCGTACGCACGAGGAGGCCGCCTCGCGCGCGAAGGCCCAGGGCACGGTGCCGCTGAGCGTGACGTGGCCATCCTCGACCAGCACCTTCACGCTATCCCGGGGGATCGACGCGCTCCACTCGATGGCGCGGATGGCCGCGTCCGCGATATCCGCATCGGTGCGATGGCTCTCGCCGGGGAGCACGACCTCCAGGTCCACGGCCACGCCGCGCACACCGGCAACGCGCTGCGCGGTGTGCTCGGCGGCGTACTTTTCCATGTAGCTGCCGACCTGGCCGGCCAGCGTGACGATGCCCTTGCGCACCTCCACGCCGATGTGATCGGCCTGCACGGCCGGCTCCCAGTGAAGTTCGTCGATGACGTCCTGCTGTATCTGTCCGTCGGTGCGCATGATCGGCTCTCCGCGTTGCGAGGTTTGCAGGATGGACCGGCCGGGGCACCGGATGTTGATGCAGATCAACCGCCCGCCGCTTCCGTGCCGGGCTCATGCCGGTGGCACCAGCACGGCGGCGCCCTGGATGCGGCCGCCGCGCAGATCCGTCAGGGCGCGGTTGGCGTCGGCCAGCGGATAGCAGTGCACGTGCGGGCGCACGCCGGAACGCGCGGCCGCGGCGAGAAAGGCGTGGCCGTCCGCGCGGGTGAGGTTGGCGACCGAAAGCAGGCGGCGCTCCTGCCACAGCAGGCGGTACGGAAAGGCCGGGATGTCGCTCATGTGGATCCCGCCGCACACCACGGTGCCGCCCTTGCGCACGGCCGCCAGCGCCGTCGGCACCAGCTCGCCGGCGGGGGCGAAGATGATCGCCGCATCCAGCGGTTCGGGCGGCGGCTCGGCGGAACCGCCGGCCCAGGTGGCGCCCAGCGAGCGCGCAAGCGCCTGCGCTCCGACGTCGCCGGCGCGGGTGAAGGCATGCACGCGGCGTCCTTCCGCGCGCGCCACTTGCACCAGGATGTGCGCCGCCGCGCCGAAGCCGTACAGCCCAAGGACGGCGCCCTCGCCTGCCAGTCGCAGCGCGCGTCCGCCGATCATCCCCGCGCACAGCAGCGGTGCGGCCAGTGCGGCATCGGGATAGTCGCGCCGCGGCAGCGGCAGGCAGAACGCGGCGTCAGCCAGCATGTGGGTGGCGTAGCCGCCATCCCGCGTGCAGCCGGTGAACTGCGGCGTGTCGCACAGGTTCTCGCGGCCGTGCATGCAGTAATCGCAGATGCCGCAGGCGCTGCCCAGCCACGGCACGCCGACGCGGTCGCCGGCCTTCCACGCTTCGACGCCTGCGCCGACCAGGTCCACCGCGCCCACCACTTCATGTCCCGGCACCACCGGCAGGCGCGCCTGCGGCAGTTCGCCGTCGACCAGGTGCAGGTCGGTGCGGCACACGCCACAGGCTTCCACGCGGACGCGCACCTCCCCCGCTGCCGGCCGCGGGTCCGGCCATTCCTCCGGCACCAGCGGCGCCCCCAGCGAACGAAGAACCATGGTGAACATGCCGACGGGCCTCATCAGCTTCCGGAACCACGCCGGCGTCGACCGCCGTGTCGCGACATCGTCAGTGCCGGAAGAACACCGCGGTGGCGGAGGGCTTCAGCAGTAGTCGTTGACGACCGCCGCCCGGTCGCGTTCGTCGTCGGCGTGGAGCTCGAACCACATCGCGTTCAGGATGCCGAATGCGCAGGCGAGGCCCACGCCCAGGAACCATGCGAAATACCACATCGTCCGCCCTCCCAGGTTGACCGGACCGGATCAATACCTTCGCGCCATGTCGGAGTCCGCGGGCCAGATCCCCATGCCCTCCGGACCAAGGCGCATGAGGCGCAGCGACAGGACGGCGCCGGCCACGGACAGGCCCGCAACGGCCGCGCACGCGATCACTCCGATGGCGCTCTCCCGCGCCCCCGCCTGCGTCGTGGTGGCCGGCAGCAGCCCGGCCACCAGCCAGGGTCCGCGGCCCGTTTCGCTCACCAGCCAGCCCAGCGCGCCCGCCACCCACGGCACGGGCAGGCTCCACGCGGCAAGGCGCAGGAAACCTCGCCGGTCCAGTTGCCGCCGCGACGCCCGCCAGAAGGCGACGCCGAACAGCGCGATGGCGCAGACCCCCAGCAGCACCATCGCGCGGAACGACCAGGACAGCAGCGGCGCGGCGCCGCGCTCGCCGAGCACGGCCAGCGACAGCGCCGCAGCCAGCCCGAAGCTGGCCGCGACGGTCATCGAGCGGCGCGCGATCTGCACGTTGCGGCGATGGCCCAGGTACCAGGCCGAGACCGACAGCACCAGCGTCGCCGCCGTGAGGTAGCTGGCACCGAGCAGATGCACGAACCGCGCTTGTGCCGCGGGATTGAGCAGCGCCGCCGGCAGGTCGCAGATCCGCACCTGCAGGTTGCGGGAATCGAGACAGGCGCCGGCCGGGTTGTCCATCAGGCCGTAGACCAGCGCGATGCCAAACACCAGCAGGGTCGACAACGCCATCCACAGCCAGGTGACGAGCAGGTGCCGCAACCGCCGCGGGTCCAGCCAGTCGTCGAACCGGTGCCAGAGCGCCACACCGCCCGCGAACAGGAGGGCTGCCGCCGGCAGGGTCAGCGCCAGTTCCGGCAGCGCGTGCAGATGGCGGAAGGAGCGGACGGGATCCACGCCATGCAGGACGATCAGCACGAACGAACCGATGGCCAACGTCAGCAACGCAATGCCGAACAACCTGCCCCAGAAGCGGGCGATCTGTCGCCAGATCTCCCGCTCGGTCATCACGTACACGCTCTCCATGATCGCGACGATCGGCGGCAGGCCGGCGACCAGCGGCAGCAGCGTGGCGGCGTGGAAGGCGACGATGAGCGGCCACGGCACCGACATGTGGAACGAGGAGAATTCGATCATGCCGGCTGCTCCGCATCAGGGACGGAGGCGACGTCGGGCGTCGCTCGGTGCACCACCAGCTCCATCGTCACGCACAGGCGGTTGACGGGCGCGCCGAGGCGCTGCGCCGGAGCCATGGCCTGCGCGATGGCCCGGAGCGACACAGCGTCGTCGATGGAATCAGCATGTGCCTGAACATGTTCTCCGATCCCTGATCCGCGCTCCTTCCCTGGAGCGCGGATCCTGCCCGGTCAGGGGCGCATCCATCCCGCGCCCGGATCGTTCAAGGCCGGTCGATCCAGCCCCGCCGACGATCTCCCGCCGGCCTGCCTGTCGATCCGTCGCATCACGGGGCGAGACCGCGGAGCGGTCCCTCCTCCCGCACGCCGGATGACTGCATCGGCGCGCCTGCCGGGCAACGGGCCCTGACCGGTGGACGCCACTATCCCGCGCGGCGGCCACGGCCATTTGACGTACGTCAACTTCAATGCCGAAAAGTCCGCAAGCGGCTGCCGCAGCATGGATTTCGGCCCGCGCCCGCGGTTTCGTTGCGATAAACTCCGGCCACCGAAGTTCCGTGTGCGGCGGGCACCATGCCTGAGCCACTACATCTGCTGGTCGTGGATGACGACGACGGCGTGCAGAGTCTGCTGCGTCGCTACTTCGCGGGCCAGGGTTTCACGGTAAGCACGGCAGCCGACGGTGCCGGGATGCACGCCGTGCTGGAGCGCGAGCAGGTCGATCTGGTGCTGCTCGATCTCGGCTTGCCGGGCGAGGACGGCCTCGAGCTGACGCGCCAGTTGCGGCGGAACTGGGACGGCGCGCTGATCATCCTCACCGGCCGCGACGAACCGGTGGACCGCGTGGTCGGCCTGGAGCTGGGCGCCGACGACTACGTCACCAAGCCGTTCGAGTTGCGCGAGCTGCTGGCGCGCGTGCGCAGCGTGCTGCGGCGAAGCGCGCCGGCCGCCGGCGCCGACGCTGCGGGCACGCAGGGCGAGGCGACGTTCCATTTCGCCGACTACTGCCTCGACCCGCTGGGGCGCACGCTGCACAACGGCCACGGCGAGGCGATCGCGCTGACCACCGGCGAGTTCGAGTTGCTGCGCGTGTTCATCGAGCATCCGAACCGGGTGCTGTCGCGCGACGACCTGATGGGGCGCATCCATGGCCGCGGCGCCGGCCCGTTCGACCGCGCCATCGACGTGCAGATCGCACGCTTGCGCCGCAAGATCGAATCCGATGCGGCCAACCCCGAACTGATCAAGTCGGTGCGCGGCGTCGGCTACCTGTTCGCGGCGCGCGTGCAGACGGTGCGCTGAATGGATCCCCCGCCTCCCGCGATCGTCAGCCTGGCCATGCTGCGCACCTGGTTCGGCATTTCTCCCGACGCGATGGTTGCCGTGAGCCGGGACGGCAGCATCGTGCTCGCCAACCCGCAGGCCGTGCGCATGTTCGGCTACGAGGGCGAGGCGCTGCTGGGCCGGCCGCTGGAGGTATTGTTGCCGGAACCGCTGCGGCATGCCCACCGCATGCATCGCCAGGATTTCATGGCCAATCCGCGCGTGCGCCCGATGGGCACCGGCTACGAGCTGATGGGCGTCCGTTCCGACGGCGAACCGTTTCCGGTCGAGATCGGGCTGAGCCCGATCAGCACCGAGATCGGCTCGGTCGCCATCGCCTCGGTCCGCGACATCTCCGACACGCGGCGGGTACGGCAGGCCCTGGCGCGTGCCCGGCGCGACAACTTTCTCGCGCAGATCGGCCGGCTCGCGCTGGAGTCGCCGGATTACGAACCGGCGATACGCCGGATACCAGAGCTCGTGGCGGCGGCGCTGGATGTGCCGGCCGTCGCCATCCTCTCCACCGACTGGCATGGCAGCGGACTGGGCGTGCGTGCCGCCACGGGGCTGGACGCCCCGACGGCGCGGGCGATCGCGGCCACCTTCGGCCGCACCGATTTCGTGCGCGGCATTTTCGGCAGGGGAAACCGCCACGCCGTCACGATCGACTCGCTGCGCGAAGGGGGCCACGCCGCCATCCTCGCCAGCCTGGGCGCGGCCGGTTTCCACGACGTGGCGATGGTCCCGCTGTTCGGGCGCCACGAGCCGCTCGGCGCGCTGATCGCGCTGGCCCGGGAGACGATCGGCTTCGACCACGACCGGCTCGGCTTCCTGCAGGCGGTCGCCAACCTGCTGGCGGCGGCCGTGCAGCGCAGCCGCAGCGAGGAGCAGCTGGCGCATGCGCGCCGGCTCGACGCGATCGGCCAACTCACCGGCGGCATCGCGCACGATTTCAACAACCTGCTGACGGTGATCTCGGGCAACCTGCAATTGCTCGAGGCCGAACTGCCCGATCGCACGGACCTGCTCGAGGTCACCGGCAGCGCGCTGCGCGCGGTGGAGCGCGGCGCCGACCTCACCCGCCGGCTGCTGGCGTTCGCGCGCCGGCAGCCGCTGCAGCCGCGCGCGGTGGTGCCCAAGCCGCTGCTGGACGAGCTCGGGAACATGCTGCGGCGCACGCTCGGCGAGGCCATCGCGCTCGAAGTAGCGTGCACCCCGGACGTGCCGGACGTCTACGCGGACGCGAACGAGCTGGATACGGCCCTGGTCAATCTCGCGCTGAACGCGCGCGATGCCATGCCGCGCGGTGGACGTCTGCGCATCGTCGCGCGCGAGACCGTGGTCGAGGACGCCTCCAACCGCTGGAAGCTGCCGCCCGGCCGCTACGTGACGTTCGAGACCAGCGACACCGGCACCGGCATGGCGCCGGACGTGCTGGCCCGCGCACTGGAACCGTTCTTCACCACCAAGGAGGTCGGCCGAGGCAGCGGCCTCGGCCTCAGCATGGTCTACGGTTTCGCGACCCAGTCCGGCGGCGGCCTGTCGATCGACAGCCGGCTCGGCTACGGCACGCGCATCGAACTGCTGCTGCCCGTCGCCAGGGCGTCGGCCACCATCGCGACGGCGGCAAGACCCGCGCACGACACCGCGCCAGGGCGGCACGCCACCATCCTGGTCGTCGAGGACGAGGCCGACGTGCGCACCGTCGCGGCACGGCTGCTGGCGGCGTTCGGCTACCAGGTCATCCCGGCGCGCAGCGCGCACGAGGCGCTGGAGCTGCTTGCCGGGAGCCCGACGGTGGACCTGCTGTTCTCCGACGTGATGCTGGGCCGCGGAATGGACGGCGTGGAACTCGCGCACGCGGCGCGTCGCCTGCGCCCCGGGCTCGCGGTGCTGCTCGCCTCCGGCTACCGGGGCCGGCAGAACGGACCGAACGGTCCGGGTTCGCCCTTCAGGCTGCTGCACAAGCCCTACCGGCGCGAGCAGCTGGTCGACGCCGTGCGCCGGGCGCTGGACGACGCCTGAAGCGCTTCACTGCACCGTGCAGGGCGTGCCGACGCAGGCGCGCAGCTTGGGGATGTCCAGCAGCTTCACCTCGCGGCGGAGCACCGAGATGTACTCGAGCTTCTCCAGGTGGGACAGCGCCCGGCTCACCGTCTCGTGCTTGAGCGCGAGGAAGCTGGCGATGTCCGCGCGTCCCATGCGCAGTATGAAGTGGCGGGCGCTGAAGCCAAGGCGGGCGAGGCGGGAGGCGAGATCCAGCAGGAACGCCGCCACGCGCTGTTCGGCAGGCAGGGTTCCGATCACCAGCATCCACACGCGGTCGCGCCGGATCTCCTCGGCCAGCGCCGCCGCCAGCCGGACCCGCAGCTCGGGGATGCGTTGCAGCGCATCCAGCACCAGCGGGTACGGCAACTCCCAGATCTCGGCGTCGTCCAGCGCGACCGCATCGCAGGTATGCGCGCCGAGACCGATGGATTCCACGCCGAGCAGGTCGCCGTGCATGCGGAAGCCGGTCACCTGTTCGCGGCCGTCCTCGGACAGCTCGCAGGTCTTCAGGAACCCCGCGTGCACGAAGTGCAGCGCGCGGAACGGCTGGCCGTTGCGGTACAGGTACTGGCCTGCCCTCACCTTCCGGCGCGTCACGATCATGTGCCGCTGCAACTGCGTGATGTCCAGCTCCAGCGGCGCATCGTGCCGGGGCGGCTGGGCGTTCCGGGTCTGGGCAGCGAGGGGTGCGATCGAGGTATCCATGCCGTACTCCCGATGGTGGTGACGTCTGGCGCCAAAGTTAGGCCGCGCCCGCAACCGCGCGATGTCGATTCGGCAACGTCGTGTAACAGCGCGTAACGGCGGCCCGCCACGACGCGGCAACTTGACGCAGGTCAAGCCGGCCACGGGGCGGCCCGGGATAGTCGGCACAGCCCCATTGCCTGTCAGTCCATGATCGAGTCGCGCCGGTTGTCTCCGTTCATCGACCTCGCCGCCGTCGAAGCCTGGGATGCCTGGTTCCGTTGGCGCGAGCACGCCGTGTTGCGCGATGTTTCCATCGAGGACACCTGGTGGCGGGTGGCCTGCGCGCTGGCCGCGGCCGAGAGCGGGAACGAAGGCCCGGCGTGGCGCTTGCGCGTCATGGATGCGCTGGCCAGTTGGCGGCTTCTCCCCGACCAGCGGGTGCTCGCGAAGGCCGGTACCGGCCGCGCCGGTCGGAGCGGCGGCACCCTGCGCGCCGCACTGAACGCGGCCTGCTTCGTGTCGCCCGCAGGGCCTCCGCATGCGGCCATCGATCTCGGGGCGCTGACCGAGTGCGCGGCCCTGGCGGTGCGGGTCCTCGACGACGCCGCATTGCTGGCCGGCAACGTGGCGACGTGTTTCCGGATTGGCGTCGTGGGTATCGCCGACGCGCTCGCCCTGCTCGGATTGGAGTACGACAGCGATGCGGGGCGCGCGCAGGCGGCGGCGGTGGCGCGCGCGCTGGCGGAAGGTTGCCTGGCTGGCAGCCTCGCACTCGCTGCATCGCGGGGAAGCTGCAAGCGCGACACACGGGAACTCCTTGCCCGCGCCATGCTGCGCGATGCGCCGCAGGAACTGCTGAAGGATGCCACCCGCCATGGCCTGCGCCATGTGCAGCTGACCGCGATCACCTCGCAACCCCGACTCGCGCTGCTGGCCAACAATGTGGCCGATGCCGCGGATCCCCTGCTCGGCGAGGACCATGCCCATTTGATCATTGCAGCAGACGCGCAGCGCCCGGTGCGCTCCTCCGGCTATGCGCTGAACGTGCTGCGTGGCGGTGGGAGCGGTCCCGACCACTGGCCCGACACGCTGGAGCACCAGTCGTGGTTCGCGCAGATCGCGATGCGCGCCGCACTGCAGCCCTGGATGGATACGCCCATCGCCTATCCGCTGCTGGCGACCAGCCTGCCGGACGAGCCTCAGCGGGTGGCGGCGCGGATGCTCACTGCGCGGCACGGTCTTGGCGAACCGGCATGGCGCCTGCTCAGCTGAATTGCAGGCGGCCTGGGGTCCCGCGGGCCAGCGTCCGGCGGGGAGTGGACCGGACGCCACGCCACGCCGTCCGCGCGCGGATTGATCGACGCCAAGCCCGCCTGCGTTGCACCGACGGGCTGGGTTGACGTGCGTCAAAGCCGCCCCGCCGCGGTGGCCTACGCTTGGCAGCGAACGGTCCGGCGTTCCTGGACGGCCCCGCCACCGTCCGGAGCCTGCCGCATGCCAGCCGATGCCTCTCCCGCCAAACCGCCGGCTTCCGCCATCGGCATTCCGCCGTCGCGTCCGGCCCGACGGCGTCCCCTCCCGGCGTGGCTCGCGGGCATGCTGCTGGCGCTCGGCCTCGCCGGATGGGTGGTATGGCAGATGCTGCCGCCGCGCGTGGCCATCGTGCACGCGCATCGCGGGCAGGCGATCGAGGCGGTCTACGCCACCGGTACGGCGGAGCCCTCCATCATGTTGCCGATCGCCGCGCGCATCACCGCGCGACTGGTGGAGCTGGACGCAGATGAAGGCGGCCGCGTGCGCGCCGGCCAGCAGCTGGCGCGGCTGGAGGATACCGACCTGGCCAGCAACCTGGCGCAGTTGCGCTCGCAGGAGGCGCTGGCGCGCGCCGGCTACGACCGCTACGCCGCGCTGCTGCCGCGCGGCGTGATCGCGCGGGCGCAGTACGACCAGGGCCGTGCCGACTGGCTGTCGGCGCGCTCGGCCGCCAACCGCGCCGCGGCCGAACTCGACTACGCGCGGCTGCGGGCGCCCACGGCGGGCACGGTGATCCGCCGCGACGGCGAGATCGGCCAGCTGGTGAGGGCGGGCGACGCGGTGTTCTGGCTCGCCGTCGACTCGCCGCCGCGCGTCACCGCCGACGTCGACGAGGAAGACATCGCGCGGGTGACGCCCGGGCAACCGGTGCTGATCCGCGCCGACGCCTTCCCCGGCCAGGTGTTCCAGGGTCGCGTGCGCAGCATCACGCCCAAGGGCGACCCGACCGCGCGCAGCTACCGCGTGCGCATCGCGATCGACGCAGGCACGCCGCTGCGCGTGGGCATGACGGCCGAGGTCAACATCGTCGTGCGCCGCCGCGACGACGCCCTGCTGGTGCCCGATGGCGCCATCGACGGCGACCGCGTGTGGGTGGTGCACGCAGGTCGGCTGCAGTCGCGCCGGGTGGTCACCGGCATCCGCGGCGAGCGGCAGGTGGAGGTCACCGCCGGGCTGTCCGAGGGCGAGGCCGTGGTCGCCGCGCCAGCCGAGGGGATGCACGAGGGCGCGAAAGTGCGCGTGAGCGCCGACGGAGCGCCGCCATGATCCGGCTGCTGGTCGACATCGCCGCCCGCCACCTGCTGGCGCGCCGCCGCCAGAGCATCGTCTCGCTGCTGGGCGTGGTGTTGGGCGTGTCGTTCTTCCTGTCGATCTCGGCCATGATGCGCGGCTCCGAGCTGGACATCATCCGGCGGCTGGTCGACAACGCGCCGCACATCACCATCGAGGACGACTACCGCAACCCGACGCTGCAGCCGGTGGCGCAGTCGTTTCCCGAAGCGGCGATCGAACTGCACCACGTGGTGCCGCAGACCGAGACGCGCGGCATCCGAGGCTACCCGCAGATCCTCGACTACCTGCGCCGCACGCCGGGACTGCAGGCATCGGCCGTGCTCAGCGGCCAGGCGCTGGCGAGCTTCGCGGGCAAGGACCGCGCCATCGGCCTCAACGGCATCGTGGCCAGCGAGTATGCCCGCGTCTCGACGATCCGCCGCTACATGGTGCGCGGCTCGCTGGACGAGCTGGAGGTCAACCCCAGCGGCATCGTCATCGGCGACGAGCTGGCACGGCTGATGAGCCTGTCGATGGGCAACAACCTCAACGTCGCCAGCACCGCCGGCCAATTGCGCACGTTCAAGATCATCGGCCTGTTCCATACCGGCCGCTCCGACATCGACGCGGGCCAGGCCTTCGTCGCGCTGAAGCGCGTGCAATCCCTGCTGAACCGGCCCAACCGCATCAACACCATCGTCATCAAGCTGGCCGATCCCGACGCCGCGCGCGCCGAAGCGGCGCGCATCGAGCAGCGCGTGCGCTACAAGACCGTGTCCTGGCAGGAGCGCTCGGAAGACCTGATGAGCGCCCTGGCGATCCGCAGCGTCATCATGTACGCGGTGGTCGGCGCGGTGCTGCTGGTGGCGGCGTTCGGCATCTACAACGTGATCTCCACCGTGGTGCTGGAGAAGCAGCGCGACATCGCGATCCTGCGCGCGATGGGCTTCGAGGCGCGCGACATCGAGCGCATGTTCCTGGCGCAGGGCGCACTGATCGGCGCGATCGGCAACGTGTTCGGGGTCGGCCTGGGCTGCGGGCTGATGGCCGGCTTGATGCGCATCCATTTCCGCGTTCCCGGCAGCACCGACGTCAACTACCTGGTGATCGACTGGAGCGCGTTCCAGTTTGCCCTGGCCGCCGGCGTGGCGATGCTGGCGGCGATGACCGCCGCGTACCTGCCCGCGCGGCGCGCCGCCAAGGTGGAGCCGGTCGACGTACTGCGGGGCGGCACGTGACGGCCGAGGTGATCCGCCTGGAACACGTGACCCGCCGGCTGCAGGGCGAGGTGCCGGTGACCCTGGTGGACGACGCCAGCCTGCGCATCGACGGCGGCGAGTGCGTGGCGATCAGCGGGCCTTCCGGCTCGGGCAAGTCCTCCCTGCTCTACCTGATGGGCCTGCTCGATCTGCCCACGGCGGGGCGGGTCTGGCTGCGCGGCGCCGACACCGCCGGCTACGGCGAGGCCGAACGCTCGGGAGCGCGCCTGCGCATGATCGGCTTCGTGTTCCAGTCGCACTTCCTGCTGCCCGAGTTCAGCGCCTGCGAGAACGTGATGCTGCCGATGCGACGGCTGGGCATCCACGACGAAACGACCATCCGCGCGCGGGCGTGCGCACTGCTCGGCGGGCTGGGCCTGGAAGACCAGTGCGACAAGCGGCCGCGCCAGCTTTCCGGCGGCCAGAGCCAGCGCGTGGCGATCGCCCGTGCGCTGGCCAACGATCCGATGCTGGTGCTGGCCGACGAGCCGACCGGCAACCTGGACAGCGTCGCCAGCCGCAACGTGCAGCGCACCGTGCTGGCGCTGGCGCACGAGCAGGGCCGCGCCGTGGCCGTGGTGACGCACGATGCGGACTTCGCCGCCCAGGCAGACCGGCGCATCCACATCGTGGATGGCCGCATCCAGCCCTAGCGCAAGCTCCCGCGCGCGGCGCCCGCCGGGCCGATGCGGTGGTGCGGAGAGCGAGGTCGAGCGGTAGTCAGCTCAGCACGAAGCTGACGCGCATGCACACGCGCCAGGCCGTGATCTTGCCGTCGGGGCCAGTGACGACCGTGGTTTCGCTCAGCCAGGCGCCCTTGATCCCGTCCAGCGTGCAGGCGGCCTTCTCCAACCCTCTCCGGACGGCGTCCTCGACGCTGTCGGGCGACTCGGCAATGATCTCGACGACTTTCGCGACGCTCATGGGTTTTCTCCAGCCAGATCCGGCACAGGTGCATTCAGGCTAGGCCGGCGGCGGCGCCCGGACTTGATGCCGGTCAACTCGCGGCCGATCGTGGCGCGAATGGCCGACACGCCGATGTCGCGTCAACCACCCTCACCGCCCGTCGCACGCAGCGCCTCGGCCAGGCGCGCGCTGACGTCGATGGCGGCCAGCTCGCCCGGCACGGTATTGGTGGTCACCAGCCGGGTGATGCCGGCGCCGCGCAAGGCATCGCGCGACTGGCGCGCGAGCAGCCCGTGCACCGCCACCGCGACCAGCGCCACCTGCCCGAGCTGCCCGCGCACCCCCCGCGCCGTGTCGATCAGCGTGCGGCCCGAGGCGACGATGTCGTCCAGCAGCACCGGCGTATGTCCGCGCCAGCGCGTCAGCGAAGGCAGCCGCACGCTGACCTCGCGGTCGCCGCGTCGAAGCTTGCGCGCGACCACGCACGGCGCGTCGAGCGAGGCAGCCACCATCTTCACCCATTGCGCGCTTTCGCCGTCCGGACCGACCAGCAGCGGCACGCGCACGTTGGCGCGGATCCACGCGGCCAGGTCCGGCGCCGCCGCGACCACGGCGGTGCGGCAGTCGAACACTTCCCCCAGGTCGTGGATGCGGTGCAGGTGCGGATCGACGGTGAGTACCCAGTCGAAGACCTTGCCGAGCAGCTCGCCCATCACCCGCGCCGAGACCGCCTCGCCGGAGCGGAAGCGCCGGTCCTGGCGCATGTAGCCCAGGTACGGCGCCACCAGTCCGAGCCGGGTCGCGCCGAGCTCGCGTGCCGTGGCCGCCGCGGCCAGCAACGGAAACAGCTTGGCGTCGGGCCGGTGCAACGAGCACAGCAATGCCACGTTCCCGCGTGGCGGCGTGAGCAGCCGCAGCAGCGATTCGCCATCGGGAAAGCGGTGCAGTTCCAGCTCGCCGCGCCGCCAGCCTGCATGCCGGCAAAGCGCCCTGGCGAAGACCGCGTTGCCGGGCAGTGCATACAGGAGGTTCATGTGTCGACCTCCGCGGAAGCCGTGCCCAGCGAGACGATGGCCGGGTGGCGCGCGACGTACTCCAGCGCGTAGGCCAGCTCGCCCGGACTTTGCGCGTGCAGGGTGAACAGCGGTTGGCCGCGGGCCACCGTGTCGCCCACGCGCACCTCGACAGCCAGACCGGCGAGCGGAGCGGCCGGGGCGCCAGCGAGCTTGGCCGCCTGCGCGAGACGACGATTGTCGACGGCCTCGACCCGGCCCTCGCGCGAGGCCACCACCGGATACCGGTGCAACGCGACGCCCGGACGGCGCAGGCCGCCCTGGGCCTCGCAGATGGCCTGGAACTGGCGCCAGGCCCGCCCCGAATCCAGGCAGTCGCGCGCCGCTGCCAGTGCCGACCCGTTCGCCGAGCGGCCGGCCGCGTCAAGCACCACGGCCGCCAGCGCCAGCGCACGTTCGCGCAGATCTCGCGGCTGCGCCGGCAGGTTCTGCAGCACGGCAAGCACGTCGTGCGCTTCCAGCGCCGGCCCCACGCCACGCCCGACCGGTTGCAGCCCGTCGGTGCGCAGCACCGTCAAACCCAGGCCGAAGCGGCCGGCCACCGCATGCAGCATCCGCTCCAGCATCCGCGCGTGGCGGGCCTCACGCACTTTGGCGGTGGGGCCTACCGGCATGTCGATCACCACATGGGTCGAGCCGGCGGCGATCTTCTTGGAGAGGATCGACGCCACCAGTTGCCCGGGGCTGTCGATGTCCAGCGCGCGCTCGATGCGGATCAGCGTGTCGTCCACCGGCGCCAGGTTGATCGCCCCGCCCCATACCAGACAGCCGCCGGTGCGCTCCACGGTCCGCCGCATGCGCCCGACGTCCAGCTCCACCAGCGTGAGCACCGCCATGGTGTCGGCCGTGCCCGCCGGCGAGGTGATCGCCCGCGACGAGGTCTTGGGCATGACCAGCCCCAGTGCCGTGACGATGGCGACCACGATCGGCGTGGTGCGATTGCCCGGCAGTCCTCCGACACAGTGCTTGTCCACCACCACCGGATTTGGCCAGCGCAGCCTGGTGCCGGAGTCCACCATGGCGCCCGTCAGGGCGACCACTTCGTCCAGGACGAGGTGGTCGCCGCTGCAGCCGGCGATGAAAGCCGCCATCTCGATGTTCGAGTAGCGCTGCGCCGCGATGTCCGCAACGATGGCGCGCAGTTCGCCCTCGGCCAGCGTGCCCCCGTAAAGTTTCGCGCGGACGCTCGAGAGCGATTCGACGCTGGGGGGGTGGGCCAGCGTCACGTGGTCGTCCGCCGCCGGCTGCAGGCTCGCCCAGGCCGATTCGCACAGGCCGATCTGATCGGGCGCCAGCCCGTTGCCCTGCACGATCGCCAGCGTCGCCATCAGCCGGCGGTCGCCCAGGCTCAGCTGCAGGCGCGAGTGCGGGCCGAAGCCCTCGCCATGGCAGGCGGGTGAGCCCTGCGGGAGATAGACCGCGTGTTCGCCGCCGGTATCGATGCCGATGCGGTGCGGGCGCAGTCGCTCGCCGGTGAACGGCGGGTCAGGCAAGGGCGCGCTGGACACGCGGGACTCCCGGCGACAGTCGCAGCGCCAGGATGAGCTGGCGATGGGCATCCGGGCGGCGTACCCGGGGGATGCCTGTGTAGACAGCGCGCATCGGCCTCTTCCTGCAGCGGCGGTTGCCGCGAGCATCGCCGTTTGCGGCAGGCGCCGCTTGATCAGGATCATGTCGCCGGCGTGCCGGCGCAATGAATCTGCGCGCCGACAGCTGCGGTCAGCACGTAGACAGGCTCCGATCCGGTAGTCCGTCAGCAAAAAGGAATCAGAGGCACGTGTTGAAGCGGATCTTGCCCGGCAGATACCTGCAGCGTGGCTGCGGCAGCGCGGAGTCGTGCTCAGTGGCTCGCCGCACCGTCCGACCTCCGGCCCCTGGGCCGGCCGCATGGCGCTGGATTTCATTGCGCCATTGGGGTTTGCGGATGCGCCTGCTCGGCCGCGATGCCGCTGCCGTGGCGGAAACCCGCACCCACCGAACCGGCGATCGAAGGCGGCGGCGAGGATCCCGCCTCAGCGGCGAGCGCGAAAGAACTCGCGCAGCATGCGAGCCGACTCGTCCGCCAGCAACCCGCCGGCCACCTCGATGCGATGGTTGTGGCGTGCGTCGATCAGGGTGTCGAACACGCTGCCGGCGGCGCCGGTCTTGGGATCGGCCGCGGCGTAGACCACGCGGCCGATGCGCGCATGGATCAGCGCCATCGCGCACATCGAGCACGGCTCCAGCGTCACGTACAGCGTGGCGCCGGACAGCCGATGGTTGGCAAGCTGCTCGCCGGCGGCGCGCATCGCCATGACTTCGGCATGGGCGGTCGGGTCGTGCAGAGTGATGTTGCGGTTCCAGCCCACGCCGATGACCTCGCCGTTCAGCACCAGTACCGCGCCCACCGGCACCTCGTTCTCGGCATCGCGGGCGTGCGCGGCCAGCTGCAACGCGCGCCGCATGTGGCGCATGTCGTCGGCTGAGAAATCACTGGAGGTTTCCGCACTTTCGCTCTTCATTTCAATACGTTGCCGAACTTATCTTAGAAAAGACCGGCACTTGGCCGGCCTTTGCTGTTGCACGCAAGCCGTTGATTGCATTATTCCCACTCGATCGTGGCTGGCGGCTTGCCGCTAATGTCATAAACAACGCGAGAAACACCACGTAACTCATTGATTATTCTATTTGAAACCCTGCCAAGGAAGTCATAAGGCAGGTGCGCCCAATGGGCGGTCATGAAGTCGATGGTTTCTACCGCGCGCAGCGCGATCACCCATTCGTAGGCGCGGGCGTCGCCGACCACGCCGACGGACTTGACCGGCAGGAACACCGCGAACGCCTGACTGGTCTTGTCATACAGATCGGCCTTGCGCAGCTCGTCGATGAAGATGGCGTCGGCCTGGGCCAGCAGCTCGGCATATTCACGCCTCACCTCGCCGAGGATGCGCACGCCCAGGCCCGGACCGGGGAACGGGTGGCGGTAGACCATCGCGCGCGGCAAGCCGAGCTCCACGCCGATGCGGCGCACTTCGTCCTTGAACAGCTCGCGCAGCGGTTCGACCAGCTTGAGCTTCATGTGCTCGGGCAGGCCGCCGACGTTGTGGTGGCTCTTGATGACGTGCGCCTTGCCGGTCTTGC
>CALCWL010000367.1 GCA_937906285.1 uncultured Rhodanobacter sp.
GGTCGCCCGCCACCTCGCGTACCAGTCGCGGCACCAGGTAGCCGGGCAGGCGCGCACGCAGCGATTCCGTCAGGGCGAGGGCGGTGCCGTCGTCCACCTCGAAATGCGCGGTGCCCTGGACCCGGTCCAGCTGGTGCAGGTAATACGGCAGCACGCCGGCAGCGAACAGGCGTTCGGAAAGGTTGGCGAGCGCGTCGGCATCGTCGTTGACGCCACGCAGCAACACGGACTGGTTCAGCAGCGTCGCACCGGCTTCGCGCAAGGCGGCGCAGGCCGCGTCGACGCTGGCGTCGAGCTCGTTGGCGTGATTGGCGTGCAGCACCACCACCTTCTGAAGCGGGAGGCCGGCCAGCCAGGTCAGCAGGGGTTCGTCGACCCGCTCGGGGAGTACGACCGGCAAGCGCGTGTGGATGCGCAACCGGATCACCTGCGGCAGCTCGGCCAGGCTGCGGGTCAGCTCCTCCAGCTTGGGCGTGGCCAGCGACAGCGGATCGCCACCGGAGAGGATCAGCTCGCGGATCGAAGAGTCGGCGCGCAGTCGCTCCAGCGCCTCGCGCCAGTGCGAGGCGGCAGCGATCTCCTCGCCGTAGGGAAAGTGCCGCCGGAAGCAGTAGCGGCAGTTCACCGCGCAGCTGCCGCTGGCGATCAGCAGCGCGCGTCCGTCGTATTTGTGCAGGACGCCGTGGCCGGCCTTGGCCGAAAGGTCGCCCACCGCGTCGAGGGTGAAGCCGGCAACCCGGTCATGCTCGGCCCGCTGCGGCAGTACCTGCAGCAAGAGCGGATCGCGCGGATCGCCGCGCCGCATCCGCGCCACGAAGCCGCGCGGCACGCGCAGGGCGAAACCGGCGTCGTCCGGCGGCAGCAGGTCGGCGCGGTCGCCCAGGCCAACCGCCTGCAGCAGTTCAGCCGGGTCGGTGATGGCGTTGCGCCAGAGTTCGCGCCAGTCGGCTGCAGGCGACGATAGTCGGGCACTGGGGCTTGCGGTTATCATGGAGAGCCTTGGACGGGCCTCTTGGCCCGTGAAAAGATACTCATTTTAGCCGTCCCGCGGGACGGTTTTACCTTTGGAGCAGACAGCGCATGGCGACCCTCGGCCTCAACGACGTCAAGACGGGCAAGAAGATCCTCCACAACGGCGATCCCTGGATCATCACCGAGGCCGACTTCATCAAGCCGGGCAAGGGCCAGGCGTTCACCCGCATCCGCATCCGCAACCTGAAGGACGGCCGCACCACCGAGCAGACGCTGAAGTCCAGCGACTCGTTCGAGGAAGCCGACGTCACCGACACCGACATGCAGTTGTCCTTCATCGACGGCATCGGCAAGGACCGCACCTGGCACTTCATGAACATGGAGACGTTCGAGATGGTGCCGGCCACGCAGGCCGCGATGGGCGACGCATGGAAGTGGCTCAAGGGCGAGGAGGAGTGCGTGGTCACCCTGTTCAACGGCAACATCGTGGCGGTGCAGGCGCCGAAGTTCGTCGAGCTCAAGATCGTCGAGACCGACCCGGGCGTGCGCGGCGATACCTCCGGCGGCGGCGGCAAGCCGGCCACGCTGGAGACCGGCGCCGTGGTGCGCGTGCCGCTGTTCGTCGGGCAGGACGAGGTGATCAAGGTGGACACCCGCACCGGCGAATACGACAGCCGCGTCAAGTGACGTATCGGCCGCGTGCTTGCGCGCGGCTTTGCCGATACGTCATCCCTGCGAAGGCAGGGATCCAGTGCAGCACTCGTGCGAAGCACGCAAGACCCCTCGCACGCTGAAGCGCAAGTCACCGGGTTCCAGCGTTCGCCGGAATGACAAGCATGGGGCGGCGCCGCAAGGTGAGCCGCCCTTCGCTTATCCGCCTACTGGAGTTTCCCATGAGCGATATCCAAGCCCACCCCATCGACCTGCTGATCGAGGCGCGCTGGGTGGTGCCCATCGAGCCGCATGCGGTGGTGCTGGAAAACCACGCCGTGGCGATCGACGGCGGGAACATCTTGGCGTTGCTGCCGATCGCCGCCGCCCGCGCCGCCTACGCGCCACGCGAGCGCGTCGAGCTGGGCGAGCACGCGCTGATCCCCGGCCTGGTCAACAGTCACACGCACAACCCGATGACCCTGCTGCGTGGCCTGGCCGACGACCTGCCGTTG
>CALCWL010000368.1 GCA_937906285.1 uncultured Rhodanobacter sp.
CACAGCGGCTACGAGCGCTACCGCGATCGGTTGCTGGATGGCGGCGTGAGCCTGTTCGAGATCCGCCGCCACGGCCCGGTCGCCACCCACGGCCTGTTCGGCAGCAGCGGCGCCAGCCTGCACACCAAGGCGTTCGTGGTCGACGGTGCGCGCGGCTTCGTCGGCTCGTTCAACCTCGACCCGCGCTCGGCCAACCTCAACACCGAGATGGGCGTGCTGTTCGACGACCCCGGCCTGGCCCGAGACCTGCGCCAGGAATACCTGCGGCTGGCCGCACCCGCGCTGAGTTACGCGGTGCGCCGCGGCGCGGACGGCTCGACGCAATGGCTGGACCGCAGTGTCCGGTCGCCGCGGGTGCTGGAGCACGAGCCCGATACCAGCTGGTGGCTGCGCACGACCACCCGCGCGATCAGCTGGCTGCCGATCGAATCGCAGCTGTAGGGACGCCCGGGCCAGTCGGGGCCGCGTGCGCTAAAATCGGTGGCCCGCATCCAAGGAGCCACCATGCGCCCGTTCCCGCTCGGAGAAGACATCGACCTGTTGCGCGAATCCGTGCATGCGTTCGCGGAGAAGGAGATCGCCCCGCGCGCCGATCGCATCGACCGCGACAACCTGTTCCCTGCCGACCTGTGGAAGAAGTTCGGCGAGATGGGGTTGCTGGGCGTGACCATCCCCGCGGAATACGGCGGCAGCGGCATGGGCTTCCTGGCGCACATGGTGGCGATGGAGGAGATCTCGCGTGCGTCCGGCTCGGTCGGCCTGTCCTACGGCGCGCACTCCAACCTCGCCGTGCAGAACATCTTTCACAACGGCAACGAGGCACAGCGACGCAAGTACATCCCGAAGATGTGTTCGGGCGAGTACGTCGGCGCGCTGGCGATGAGCGAACCCGGCGCCGGTTCCGACGTAGTCGGCTCGATGAGCTGCAAGGCCGAGAAGAAGGGCGACGCCTGGATCGCCAACGGCAACAAGATGTGGATCACCAACGGTCCGGACGCCGACGTGCTGCTGGTCTACATGCGCACCGCGCCGCGCGCGGCCGGCAGCCGCTGCATGACCGCCTTCATCGTCGAGAAGGGCATGCAGGGTTTCCATACCGCGCAGAAGCTGGACAAGCTCGGCATGCGCGGCTCCAACACCTGCGAGCTG
>CALCWL010000369.1 GCA_937906285.1 uncultured Rhodanobacter sp.
GCGCCCATGAAAAAGTTGTCGCACAAGGTGTATTGCCGCGCCAGCTGCCACAGGCGCAGGCGGCTGGCCGTGTCGGCGTAGTGGCCCATCGGCATCGCGCCGGTGTTGCTCCAGGCCACGAAGCCGTCGTTGCGGCCGCCATTGATCTGCAGCTGGTTTTCGTAGAAGCGGTGCACCAGGTCGCGGGTGATCACGCCGTGCGGCAGCAGCTCGCCGTCGGGCGTGCGCAACGCGAACGGCCGATTGGGCAAACCGGTGATGGCCTGCTCGTCGATGAGGTAGCGGTGCCCGTCGATCACCTGCTCGCGCGGCACCATGCCGCTCCACACCGGCGGCAGCGTGGTCAGCAGACTGCCGTCACGATCGCGCTGGCGGTATTCGGGCGAATCGAGCGCCTTGAGCGGCTGCGCCAGGCCGGGGAAGCCGGCGAACAGGTTGTTGAAGCTGCGGTTCTCCGCATAGAGCACCACCACGTGCTGGATGTGCTGGCGCAGCTGTGCATCGAGCGCCGCCTCATCTCCCGTCGGCGCAGTGGCGTGGCGTGCGTCGTCGATGCGGCAGCCGCCCAGCGTGGCGGCCGCGCCGGCCAGCGCGATGCCGCCCAGCAAGCGGCGGCGGCCGGGGTCGCGGGGTGCGTTCTCGTCGGCGTCGGGCGGTGTGCCCGGCTTGTCCGTCATGGCTGGGGAAACTCCGTCAGGACCGCGGCGCGGCCTCGTCATAGAAGCGTGCCAGATCCGCCTTCACTTGTTTCAAGGCGTCGACGTCGAAGTAGATCATGTGACCGGACGGATAGAAACCGTACTCGATGTTCTTGCTGATCGCCGGATCCAGGCTGAGGTGGCCCAGGTCGAACTCGGTGGCGTAGAACGGCGTGGCCAGGTCGTAGTAGCCGTTGGCGGAAAACACCTTCAGATGCGGGTTGCGCCGCATCGTGTCGGCCAGGTCGCTGCCGACGTACGGCGCCTGCGGGAAGCGTTGGTTCTTGCGCTTCCAGTCCCAGTTGCGGTTGATCACGCCGTAGTTGTTGGGCAGGTAGGCGTGGTCGCTGGTGTAGTTCAGCTCGCTCGTGGCGTACTGGTTGAAGGCGGCAAGGTAGGCGCCGGTGGCGGCGTCGCTGGCGGCGTCGCCGTCGGGCGTCTCGCCGGCGGCATCCGGGTCGATGCCCTCGAAACGGCCGTCCAGACGTCCGACCGTGCGGCGCTGGTCGCGCAGCAGCTCCTTGCGGAAGCGGCTGGGGTCGATGCGCAGGTTGGCCTGCTTGATGTACGTCGTCGACAGGCCGGTGTACTGGCTCAGCTGCGCGGCGACGCGGTCGGCCTCGGCCGGCGTGATCGCGTCGCCCTTGGCCAGCGCCAGGGTGTAATCGGTGCTGGCGAACTGGCGCACGGCGGCGATGAAGCCGGCCAGGTCCGCCGGCCTGTTCGGTACCTTGTTGTGGTACCAGGCGATTGCCGCCTCGGTCGGCAGGTTGACGATGTAGCCGTGGTCGACGCCGGTGTTGGCCCACACGCTGAAGTCCAGGATCGAGGACATCAGCACGATGCCGTTGAGCTCCATGCCCTCGTCTTGCAACTGCTTGGCCAGCACCGCCGAGCGGGTGGTGCCGTAGCTTTCGCCGAACAGGAACTTCGGCGAGTTCCAGCGATGGTTGTCGCCGACGTAGCGGGTGATGAACCTGGCGAACGCGTCGGCATCCTGATCGATGCCGTAGAAGTCCTTGCCCTTGGCCTCGCCGACCAGTTGCGAATAACCGGTGCCGGGCGCGTCGATGAAGACCAGGTCCGACTTGTCGAGCAGGCTGTATTCGTTCGCCACCGTGCTGTACGGCGGCGGCGGAATCGGCTGGTCGCCCTGGTTGGTCACCCGCACCGGGCCGATCGAACCCATGTGCAGCCACATGCTGGACGAGCCCGGGCCGCCGTTGAACAGGAAGGTCACCGGCCGGTTGGTCGCCTTGCCGTCGCCGGCGGTGTAGGCCACGTAGAACATGCTGACCGTGGGCTGGCCCTTGTCGTCCTTGATCAGCAAGGTGCCGGCGGTGGCCTTGTAGGCCACGTTGCGGCCGTCGATGCGCACGCTGTGCGAGGTCACCACCTTGCGTTCGGGCGGGATCGGCAG
>CALCWL010000370.1 GCA_937906285.1 uncultured Rhodanobacter sp.
CACCTCGGCGTAGAGGTCGGTGCCCATGCCGTGCAGGCGCTGGAACTCGAACGGCCGGCCCTGCGCGATGTGGTGCACGGCGGCGATGGTGTGCGCGTTGTGGGTGGCGAACTGGGGATAGATCAGGTTGCCGCCGGCGTTGAACAGGCGCCGCGCGCAGGCCAGGTAGGACACGTCGGTGTTCGGCTTGCGGGTGAACACCGGGTAGCCGGAGAGCCCCTGTTCCTGCGCCTTCTTGATCTCGGCGTCCCAGTAGGCGCCCTTGACCAGCCGCACGTACCAGCGCCGGCCGCTGGCCAGCGCGGTCTCCACCAGCCAGTCGATCACGAACGGTGTACGTTTGGCGTACGCCTGCACCACGATGCCCAGGCCGTTCCAGCCTTCCAGCGAGGGATGCGTGAAGACGTCGCCGATCACGTCCAGCGACAGCTCCAGCCGGTCGGCTTCCTCGGCGTCGACCGACAGCGCGATGCCGTGCTTCATGGCCAGCTGCGACAGTTCCAGCAGCTTCTCGGTGAGCGCGGCGTGGGCACGGGCGCGCTGGGCGACTTCGTAGCGCGGGAACAACGCCGACAGCTTCACCGAGATCGACGGCGCCTCGGTGTGGTTCGCATACGGTCCGCGCGCGCCCAGCGCGGCGATCGCGTTGCGGTAATCCTGCTGGTAGCGCTCGGCAGTGTCGGCGGTCATCGCCGCTTCGCCCAGCATGTCGAAGGAGTAGCGGAATACCGCGTTCTCCTTTTTCACGCTGCGGTCGAGCGCCTCTTCGATGTCCCGTCCCATCACGAACTGGTGGCCCATGATGCGCATGGCCTGGCGCACCGCCGCGCGGATCGTGGGGTCGCCCACGCGGGCGACCAGCCGACGCAGCGCGCCGTTGAAATCGTCGCCGCTGCCGTCGGCCAGATTGACCAGGCGGCCGGTGAGCAGCAGGCCCCAGGTGGAGGCGTTGACCAGCAGCGATTCGCTGCGGCCCAGATGCTTGCGCCAGTTGGCGTCGCCGAGCTTGTCGCGGATCAGCTTGTCGGTGGTGGTCTTGTCCGGGATGCGCAGCAGCGCCTCGGCCACGCACATCAGCAGGATGCCTTCCTCGCTGGACAGGTCGTACTGGCGCATGAAGGACTCGACCACGCTCTGGTCCTTCGCCCGCGCACGCACGCGCGTCACCAGCGCGGCCGCGCGGTCGATCACCTGTTCGCGTTCCTCCGGCGGCAGCACGGCCTGGTCGAGCAGATCGTTGACCGCCTCGGTCTCGTCGCGCAGCCAGGCAGCGGTGATGCGCGCGCGTGCGGGTGTGGTTCGAGCGGGCAGCTCGGGGCTCAGGATGGATGAGGTCACGGTCGTGTCGGTGCCGGTCGCGGGGGAGGGAATAAACCCGCGATTGTACGCTTCGTGCCCGGCCGTGGGGACGCACCGCCACGCGTGAAAATCCGCTTCGGCCCGCGTGATTTGTCGCACGGGCGCGAACGGCTCGCAGTGCCTGCCGAGCTCACGGTGTGCGTTGATCGAAGTCAATCGGGTGCGACATTCTTGCCCACTGCGCCGCCGCGGCCTATCATTCCGGCAGTTCCAGGCACGCCGGATCTCCATGATCGTGCTTCGACCAGCCAGCGCCGGCTTGCCCCGCGTGACGATGTGGCTCAAGCCCAATCGCTCGCTCAGCCGCCGCGGCCTGCGTCGACTGATCGCGGTTCTGGTGGCATTGGCGCTGACAACGGCAGAACTGGGGGCGTGGCAGGGGAACGTGTTTGCTCCGCTGTTTGCCCTGGTGGAATCCGCCGCCATGGCCGTCGCGTTGAGCGTGGCCTGGCGGGCCGGCGACCGCTGCGAGCGCATCACTCTCGACGAATCGTCGCTGGAGGTGCAGTCGCTGCCGGGCCAGCGCTGCACTCGTTTCCAGCCTTGCTGGGTGCGCGTGCAGCTGGATACCGGCGATGGACGCCTGGTGTTGACATCGCATGGCCGCGATCTGGAGGTCGGCGCGTTTCTGGCGGCAACGGAACGCGTCGAGCTGGCGAAGCGACTCAGGGTGCTGCTGGCCGGTTCGACCGGAACGTGGCGCAAACAGCAATGACAAAGGTGCAAGACATGACATCTGGCGGGATCAGGCGATCAATCATGGCGACGGCGGGCCTTGCCCTTGCGACGTTCGGCGGTGCCGTGCAGGCGAATCCGCATCCATGGCAGCTGAACATGGAGCGCGGCGCGAGCACCTGGTCGCACGTCCCCTACGATCTGAACAACATCTCGCTGTGGGTTTGCGTGGTGATCGGCGTGCTGGTGTTCGGCGCCATGTTCGTCGCGATGTTCCGCTTCCGCAAATCGCGCGGCGCGGTGGCCGAGAAGTGGGCGCACAACACCGTGCTGGAAGTGGTCTGGACCACCATCCCGGTGCTGATCCTGATCACCTTGGCCTACCTCGCCACCGGCGGCCTCACCAGCTGGGCCGACACCACCGGCTCGCAGATGACGGTGAAGGTCACCGGCTACCAGTGGAAGTGGCGCTACGACTACGTCAGCTACATGGGCAAGCCGATCGACAAGGTCGGCTTCATGTCCAAACTGGACAAGCAGAGCGACGACACCCGCCAGCTCGATTCGGGCATGGACCCGTACGCGGTCAAGGTGGGCGACGAGCAGACCTACCTGCTCAACGTCGACAAGCCGCTGGTGGTGCCGGTCGACACCAAGATCCGCTTCATCATCACCGGCGGCGACGTGATCCATTCGTGGTGGGTGCCGGCGCTGGGCTGGAAGCTCGATGCGATCCCCGGCATCGTCAACGCGGCCTGGACCAACATCAAGGAGCCGGGCACGTACCGTGGCCAGTGCGCCGAGCTGTGCGGCCAGGACCACGGTTTCATGCCGATCGTGGTGGTGGCCAAGTCGAAGGCGGACTTCGCCAAGTGGTTGGCCGAGCAGGAAGCCGCTTCCGGCAAGTCGCTGCCGCCGCCCGCGCCGATCGACGCGGGTGCGACAACCGCTGCCGCGGCGACCACTCCGCCGGGCTGAGCCCGACCCCATCGCGTTTTCGTTGCAGTCGCATTCCATTACAGGTTAGAGGTGCATGGCCATGTCCTACGCAGCCACCCATGATCAGCACGATGATCACCACGGCGCGCCGAAGAGTTTCTTTCAACGCTGGTGCATGTCCACCAATCACAAGGACATCGGTACGCTGTACCTGATCTTCGCGCTGACGATGTTCTTCATCGGCGGCAGCTTCGCGATGACCATCCGCGCCGAGCTGTTCAAGCCCGGCCTGCAGCTGGTGCAGCCGTACTTCTTCAACGAGTTGACCACCATGCACGGCCTGGTCATGATCTTCGGCGCGATCATGCCGGCGTTCGTGGGCCTGGGTAACTGGATGATCCCGCTGATGGTGGGCGCGCCGGACATGGCGCTGCCGCGCATGAACAACCTGTCGTTCTGGATCCTGCCGTTCGCCTTCCTCCTGATGCTGTCCACGCTGTTCTCGCCGGGCGGTGCACCCGCCGGCGGCTGGACCATGTATCCGCCGCTGTCGCTGCAGAGCGATTCGCTGGCCTACGTGGTGTTCGCCATCCACCTGATGGGCATCAGCTCGATCATGGGCGCGATCAACATCATCGCCACCATCCTCAACATGCGCGCGCCGGGCATGGACCTGCTGAAGATGCCGGTGTTCGTGTGGAGCTGGCTGATCACCGCG
>CALCWL010000371.1 GCA_937906285.1 uncultured Rhodanobacter sp.
CCCACGGCACACGCCCAGCGAACCCCCCGCCCAAGATGCGATCATGCGCCCATGACCGCCTTCAGCACCCTCCCGCTCAAACCCGCCCTGCTCGCCAGCGTCGACGCGCTTGGCTACACCGACATGACCCCGGTGCAGGCGCAGAGCCTGCCGCCGATGCTCGAAGGCCGCGACGTGATCGCGCAGGCGCAAACCGGCAGCGGCAAGACGGCGGCATTCGGCTTGAGCCTGCTGCAGGCACTGGACGTGGACACGATCCGGCTGCAGGCGCTGGTGCTCTGCCCCACCCGCGAACTGGCCGACCAGGTCAGCAAGGCGATCCGCAAGCTGGCCGCGAACATCCCCAACGTGAAGCTGCTGACCCTGTGCGGCGGCATGCCGCTGGGTCCGCAACTCGCCTCGCTGACGCACGACCCGCACATCGTGGTGGGCACGCCTGGCCGCGTGCAGGAACACCTGAAGCGGCAGAGCCTGCACGGCGGCGGCATCAAGGTGCTGGTGCTGGACGAGGCCGACCGCATGCTCGACATGGGTTTCGCCGAGGCGATCGACGACATCATCGGGCGCATCGCCAGACACCATCAGACCCTGCTGTTCTCCGCCACCTATCCCGACGAGATCCGCGCGGTGAGCCAGCGCGTGCAGAAGGACCCGATCGAAGTGACGGTGGCGGTGCCGGCCGACGGGAAGCCGGCGATCGAGCAGCGCTTCCACGAGGTGGAGCCGGCGCAGAAACCCGACGCGCTGGCGCAGTTGCTGGCGGGCGAGCGGGGCGGGCAGGCGCTGGTGTTCTGCAACATGCGCCGCGAGGTGGACGCGGTGGCGCAGGAGCTGGACCGCCGCGGCTTCTCCGCGCTGGCGTTGCACGGCGACATGGAACAACGCGACCGCGACGAGGTGCTGGTGCGTTTCGCCAACCACAGTTGCGCGGTACTGGTGGCCACCGACGTGGCCGCACGCGGCCTGGACATCGCGGCCTTGCCGCTGGTGATCAGCTACGACATCGCGCACGACCCGGAAACCCATACCCACCGCATCGGCCGCACCGGCCGTGCCGGCGAGGCCGGCTTGGCGGTCACACTGTGCACGCCGCGCGAGCGGCCGAAGGCGACGAACATCGAGGAGACGAACGGCGCGCCGCTGCCGTGGCGACCGTTGAAGATCGCACCCCCGCGCGGCAAGACGCTGCATCTGGCGCCGATGAAAACCCTGGTGATCGACGCCGGGCGACAGGACAAGCTGCGCCCCGGCGACATCCTCGGCGCGCTCACCGGCGATGCCGGGCTCGACGCGAAGGACATCGGCAAGATCGACGTGTTCGCCACCCGCGCCTACGTGGCAATCACCCGCGCGCTGGCCGACAAGGCGCTGGAACGCCTGCGCGCCGGCCGCATCAAGGGCCGCAACTTCCGCGTGCGCGCGCTGACCTAGACCTCACGGAACCTCGCATGCGACGCGTGCTCATCCTCCTCGTCCTGCTGCTTGCCACCACCGCCTGCCATGCGGCGATCCCGGTCTGCGGCTACCGCGTCGTGCATGTCTATCCGCACGACACCTCGGCCTATACCGAGGGGCTGTTCTACAAGGATGGCTTTCTCTACGAGAGCACCGGCGAGAAGGGTGCCTCGACCGTGCGCAAGGTACAGCTGGAAACCGGCAAGGTGCTGCAGCGGCACGACCTGCCGGCGCAATATTTCGGCGAGGGCATCGTCGACTGGGACGGCGAGCTGATCCAGCTGACGTGGCAGGCCCAGACCGGCTTCGTCTACGGTCTGGACGACTTCCGGCTGCGCCGCCGCTTCAGCTACCCCGGCGAGGGCTGGGCGCTGACCCGCGACGAACACCGCATCTACATGAGCGACGGCTCGTCCGTGTTGCGCATTCTCGACCCCGCCACCCTGGCCCGCGTGGGCAGCGTCACCGTCACTGCCGACGGCGTGCCGGTGACCAACCTCAACGAGCTGGAATGGGTGGACGGCGAGATCTACGCCAACGTCTGGCTGACCAACCGCATCGCGCGCATCGACCCGGCCAGCGGCCATGTCGTGGGCTGGATCGACCTCACCGGGCTGTTCGACGTGAGCACCCTGCCGGTGCCGATGAACGACGTGCTCAACGGCATCGCCTGGGACGTGCGCGGCAAGCGCCTGTTCGTCACCGGCAAGCACTGGCCGAAGCTGTTCGAGATCAAACTGGTGAAACAGCCCGCACGTTGAGCCGGCAGGATCTCAGCGGCCCAGCCAGCGCGCCGCAGCGCGACCGGCGAGCAGGCCGCTGGCGAAGCAGGCGGTGAGCAGGTAGCCGCCGGTGGGTGCTTCCCAGTCCAGCATCTCGCCGGCGCAGAACACGCCGGGCCGATCGCGCAGCATCAGCGCTTCATCCAGCGCCTCCAGCCGGACGCCGCCGGCTGTGCTGATCGCCTCGGCGACCGGGCGCGGTGCGCGCAGGCGCAGCGGCAAGGCCTTCAGTTGTGTGGCAAGCGCCGGCGGATCGGCCAGCATGGCCTTGTCCGTGAGCTCGAACACCAGCGCGCACTTCGCCGCGTCCAGTCCGGCGCGGCGACGCAGCCAGCCGCCGATGCTGTGCTTGCCGCGCGACGCGGCGAGGCGTTCGGCCAGCAGCGGCTGCGTGTAGCCCGGCACCAGATCCAACACCAGGCTCGCTTCGCCGCGCTTGGCGATCTGCTCGCGCAGCTCGGTACCGATCGCGTAGACCAGGCTGCCCTCGATGCCGTATTCGCTGAGCACGAATTCGCCCTGGCGCGAGCGGGCCATGCCGTCACGGTCGACCCAGTGCGCCACCACCGGCTTCAGGGGCGCACCGGCGAAACGGTTGCGCAGGTGCTCGCTCCAGTCGAGCTCGAAGCCGCAGTTCGCGCTCTGCAGCGGCGCGACGTCGATGCCCGCGCCTTGCAGCGGCGCCACCCAGCCGCCGTCGGAGCCCAGTTGCGGCCAGCTGGCGCCGCCGAGCGCGAGGATCGTCGCGCCGGCGTGGATCGCTCGCTCGCCCTGCGGCGTGGCGAAGCGCAGCGCGCCATCCGCCTGCCAGCCGAGCCAGCGATGGTGCATGTGGAAACCCACGCCCGCGTCACGCAGGCGGCGCAGCCAGCGCCGCAGCAGCGGCGCCGCTTTCAGATCCCGCGGAAACACGCGACCGGAACTGCCGACGAAGGTTTCCACGCCAAGTTCGGCCGCCCACGCGCGCAGCGCCAGCGGATCGAACGCAGCCAGCCAGCGACCGACCTCCGCCTGGCGCGTGCCGTAGCGGGCCACGAACCGCTCCGGCGCCTCGCCGTGGGTGAGGTTGAGGCCGCCCTTGCCGGCGAGGAGGAATTTGCGCCCGACCGAACCCATCGCGTCATACAGGTCCACCTCGACGCCCGCGGCACGCGCGGTCTCCGCCGCCATCAGGCCGGCGGGGCCACCACCGATGACGGCGAGTCGGGGCGTTCCAGGGATCCACATCCGGCCATGGTCGCACGCGTCTCCACCCGACGCGTGCCGGCGCGTCGACGCAGCCTGAATCGCAACTGACCGCGGCTTGCCATGGGCGGTAGCGCACGCCGCTCCGCGGCAACGTTCCATCCGGCAAGTTCTTTCGTCGCGCGGCGCTGCGGAAAACGCAATTTCATTCGGCATGACGATTATGTTCACGGACGCAAGTGAAATCGCAAGATAATCCATGCAACGAGTCCGTATTTGATGAAATTCTTCATCGCCTGCGAGGCCGCCAAGCCTGTTCGTGCGGTCGTTTCGACGGAACTCGCGAGCAAGGAGACGCAGCGCAACAAATCGCAAATAATTACGCCAGACGAGGCCGCTGGAGAGCCGACAAAACGCTGTGATGAAGATCACCCCGAGCCGGAAAAAGTCCTATTGACCGATTTATTCGCGGCACCATACCGTCGTGCGGTTCGCCAACGGGGAGTTTGGCGAATGATCCTGTCACGCAGCCATGCAATGACGCATGGTCTGCAGTCAATGGCATGCGACATGCCCGCAGCTGGCCCTCAAGGACTCAATGGGGGAGGGCCGACCGAAGCGGGTGCGGGATCGTCGGTCCGCTTCACAAAAAACACGGGTGCCGTGCATGCGCGGCAAATCAACCAATGAGGCGCGGGCAGTCTCAGGGCAGCGCTTTGCCTCAAAAAACTTCGGGAGTCATCATGCCAAGTCATCACCGTCTCAAGTTGCTGGCCGCCGCGATCAGTTTCGCGGCAGCCGGCGCGCTGGGCGCCACGCCAGCCAGTGTCACCAGCGGAAGCACGTTCGTCGCGCTGAGCCAGCACGCCACCGTGCTGCGCCAGGGCGACGTGGTCAGCGGCCCGCTGTCCAGCGCACAGCCGATGCACATCGAGGTGGCGCTGAAACTGCGCAACCCGGCCCAGCTGCACAGCTTCATCGCGACCGCCAAGAGCTCGCCGCTGTCGATGGTGCAGCGCTCGATGACGACGCCGCAGTTCGTCGCCAGCTATTCGCCCACCGCCACGCAGGCGAACAAGGTGGCAGCCTGGCTGCGCTCCGCCGGCTTCACCAACGTGCAGATCTCGCCCAACCGGATGCTGGTGTCGGCCGATGGCCGCGCCGACACCGCCGGTGCCGCGTTCAAGACCACCTTCGCCCGGGTCCACACCCGTGATGGCCGCACGGCCTACATGCACAACAACGACGTGCACATCCCTGCCTCGCTGCAGGACGTGGTGCTGTCGGTAATCGGCCTGCAAAGCGTGCACCAGGCGCACACCTTCGCCAAGCCGATGCAGGCGGGCTACACCACGCAGGCAGTGACCGGCCACAACCCGGTCGAGTTCGCCTCGATCTACGGCGGCAGCGGCGTGACCACGGCGGCCGGCGTGCCGGTGGGCATCGTCACCCAGGGCAAGATCACCCAGACGATTACCGACCTGAACACCTTCACCTCGCAGAACGGCCTGCCGACGGTGACCACGCAGACGGTCAACACCAACGGCACCAGCAGCGACACCAGCGGCCTGGGCGAGTGGAGCCTGGACAGCCAGGACATCGTCGGCATGGCCGGCGGCCAGGTCGGCAGCCTGATCTTCTACAACATCCCCACGCTGTCCAACAGCAACCTGACGGCGGACTTCAACACCATCGTCAACGCCAACGCAACCAAGATCATCAACGTCTCGCTGGGCGAGTGCGAGACCAGCGCGCAGGGCGACGGCTCGGCTGCGGCGCAGGACCAGATCTTCCAGCAGGCGGTGGCACAGGGGCAGACCTTCTCGATCTCCACCGGCGACTCCGGCGCCGACGAGTGCGGCGACGGCGGCGTGACGCCGAGCTGGCCGGCCGCGTCGCAGTACGTGGTGGCGGTGGGCGGCACCACGCTGAACGCCTCCACCACCACCTGGAACAGCGCCACCGTGTGGACCAGCGGCGGCGGCAGCTCCAGCACCTTCGAGCCGCAGCCGAGCTGGCAGAACGGCGTGGCCCCGGGCAGCACGCGCGGTCTGCCGGACATCGCCTACGATGCCGATCCCAACTCGGGCGCGAAGATCATCGTCAGCGGCGCCACCCAGCAGTACGGCGGCACCAGCCTGTCGGCACCGCTGTTCGCCGGTGCGTGGGCGCGGATCATCGCGATCAAGGGTTCCGGCGTGGGTTTTGCCGCGCCGCTGCTGTACCAGCTGCCCGCGTCCGACTTCCACGACATCACCTCGGGCAACAATGGCGGCGAGACGGCGAGCGCCGGCTATGACCTGGCCACCGGTCGCGGCGAACTGATCATCAGCGGCGCCGCCAGCGACATCGGCGGCGGCGGCGGCAGCAACGTGCCGCCGACGGCCAACTTCAGCGACAGCATCAGCAACCTCACGGTGAGCTTCACCGACAGCTCCAGCGACAGCGACGGCTCGATCGCCTCGCGCTCGTGGAACTTCGGCGACGGCAGCACCTCGACCGCGACCAACCCCAGCCACACCTACGCGGCGGCGGGTACCTACAGCGTGTCGCTGACGGTCACCGACAACGACGGCGCGACCAACACCAAGACCGCATCGGTGACGGTCAGCTCCGGCGGTGGCGGCGGCAACGTGCTGCAGAACGGCGTGGCGCTCACCGGCCAGTCCGGCGCCACCGGGGCGCAGCTGTTCTACACCGTGGTCATTCCCTCCGGCGCCAGCAACCTGGTGATCTCCGAATCCGGCGGCACCGGCGACGCGGACCTGTACACGAAGTTCGGCTCCGCCCCGACCCTGTCCAGCTACGACTGCCGGCCGTACCTCACCGGCAACAACGAGAGCTGCACCGTGGCCTCGCCGCAGGCCGGCACGTACTACGTGATGCTCAACGGCTACCAGGCGTTCTCCGGCGTCAGCGTCAAGGCGACCTGGAGCACCGGCGGCGGTGGCGGTGGCGGCAACGTGCTGCAGAATGGCGTGCCGGTGACCGGACTGAACGCGACGAAGAACAACGCCGTGTACTACACGATGGTGGTGCCGGCGGGTGCCAGCAACCTCAACATCAACATCGCCGGCGGCACGGGTGATGCCGACCTGTACGTGAAGCTGGGTTCGCAGCCGACCACCAGCAGCTACGACTGCCGCCCCTACATCTCGGGCAACAGCGAGAGCTGCACGGCGTCGGCACCGACCCCGGGCACCTACTACATCATGGTGCGCGCCTATCGCAGCTACAGCGGCGTCACGCTGACCGGCAGCTACACGCCGTAAGCGGTCAAAGGCCAGCCGTTGCGCAGGGACGCGCAACGCACAATGGAAGCACCGGATGACGCTTCGGGCCCGCCCGGCAACGGGTGGGCCTTTTTTTGCGGCACGCATCGGCGCAGAGGTTGTATGGTCGGGTTTTCCCCGCCGAGGAACCCGCCGATGCGCCGCCTGATCCTGCCGTGTGCCCTGCTCGCGCTTGCCTGCGTACCCGCTGTCGCAGCGACCAGCCTGCCCGCGGTACCGCGCGAACAACCGTCGTTGCACGCGCTGGCCGACGCCCCGAGCCAGGTCGAACTGCGCATGACGATCACCCGCCTGGTTGGCTTCGGCACCCGCCATACGCTGTCCGACACGAAGTCCGACACCCGCGGCATCGGCGCCGCCCGACGCTGGGTGAAGTCGCGCTTCGAGGCGATCTCGAAGGACTGCGGCGGCTGCATCGAAGTCGTCACGCCCTCGCAGGTGTTCACCGGCAAGCGCACCCCCAAGCCGACCGAGGTGATGGACGTGGTCGCGATCAAGCGCGGCAGCACGGACCCGGATCGCGTCATCGTGATCACCGGCCACCTCGATTCGCGCGTCAGCGACGTGATGGACAGCACCAGCGATGCCCCCGGCGCCAACGACGACGCCTCCGGCGTGGCCGCGCTGATCGAGGCCGCGCGGCTGCTGTCGACGCAGGACAACCGCGCCACCCTGGTGTTCGCCGCGCTGTCCGGCGAGGAGCAGGGCCTGTACGGCGGCAAGGTGCTGACCGACTACGCGGTGGCGCACGGCTGGCAGGTGGAGGCCGAGCTCAACAACGACATCGTCGGCAACAGCCACGGCCAGAACGGCGTCATCGACAACACCACCGTGCGGGTGTTCTCCGAGGGCACCAAGACCAACGAAAGCCAGGCCCAGGCGGACTACCGCCGCTACCACGGCGGCGAGGTCGATTCGCCCTCGCGCAACCTGGCGCGCTACATCGACCGCCTCGCCGGGCAGTACCTGCCCGACTTCGACGTGCGCATGATCTACCGCACCGACCGCTTCGGTCGCGGCGGCGACCAGGTGCCGTTCCTGCAGGCCGGCTATCCGGCCGTGCGGGTCAGCGAGGCGCACGAGAACTACACCCGCCAGCACCAGGACCTGCGCAAGGAGGGCGGCATCGACTACGGCGACACCATCGACGGCATCGACTTCCGCTACCTGGCGCGGGTCACCGCGCTCAACGCGATCGCCATGGCCAGCCTGAGTCGCGCGCCGGCGCCGCCGACGCAGGTCGAGACCAAGGGCGCGCTGGCCACCGACACCACGGTGAGCTGGCGCAAGGTGCCCGGCGCCGCCGGCTACCGCGTGCACTGGCGCGACACCACCGCGCCGCAATGGCAGTACGCGCGCGCGGTCGGCGATGTCGACCAGGCGGTGCTGACCGACGTGGTGATCGACGACTGGTTCTTCGGCGTGTCGGCGGTCTCGGCCGACGGCTACGAAAGCCCGGTGGTGTTCCCCGGCTTCGCCGGCAGCTTCGAGCGTTCGCCTGCGCCGGCCGCGGCGGAGTCGTCCGCCAAGTGACGGCCTTGGCGCTGCGCCCGCGCGACGCAGGCTAAACTTCCGGGCGATGGCCACGCCTCCGCGCAAACGCAAACCCCGCAATCCCGGCGCCCCCGCGCCGGCTGCGCGGCCGCGACCGCGACCGGCCGCGACGAAGAGGTCCGTCGCCGGGCCCGCCGTCGCTCGCCCCGCGGACAGTTCCACCCGCGCCACCCGCGTGCTGGACTGGATGCTCAAGAAATTGCCGGCACGCCACCGCGAGAAAGCCCGCGACTACCTGGTACTGACCCGCATGGACCGCCCGATCGGCGCGCTGCTGCTGCTGTGGCCGACCTGGTGGGCGCTGTGGCTGGCGGCGGGCGATTTCCCGCCGTGGAAGCCGCTGATCATCTTCACCCTCGGCGTGTTCGCGATGCGCGCGGCCGGCTGCGCGATCAACGACTACGCCGACCGCAAGCTCGATCCGCAGGTGGCGCGCACGGCCGGGCGGCCGATCGCCGCCGGACGGGTGACACCCAACGAGGCTCTGCTGGTGTTCGCCGCGCTGCTGGCGATCGCCTTCGTGCTGGTGCTGTTCACCAACGCGCTGACGATCAAGCTGGCCTTCGGCGGCGCCGCGCTGGCGGCGATCTACCCGTTCACCAAGCGCTGGACCTACCTGCCGCAGGTGGTGCTGGGCGCGGCGTTCGGCTGGTCGATCCCGATGGCGTTCGCCGCGGTGACGCACACGGTGCCGCCGCTGGGCTGGCTGCTGTTCCTCGGCAACATCCTGTGGTCGGTGATCTACGACACCGAGTACGCGATGGTCGACCGCGACGACGACCTCAAGGTCGGGGTCAAATCCACCGCGATCCTGTTCGGCGACGCCGATGTGCCGATCCTCGGCATGCTGATGGGCACCTTGCTGCTGGCGCTGCTGTTCGTCGGCCAGCGCGCCGGCCTGGGCTGGCCGTACTGGCTGGCCCTGCTCGCCGTCGTCGGCCTGTTCG